>DATNEI010000016.1:0-4515 GCA_035606795.1 Pyrinomonadaceae bacterium | reverse complement strand
GTAATTGGAAATGCACGCATGCCGTTCGTGAACGCGCTCGCAAACAAGGGCGCGCTCGCAACTGAATACTTCGCGAATACTCACGGTTCGCTCAAGGATTACTTCGAACTCACAGCGGGAAAGTTCCTCGTTGCAGGCGGTGATTTCAATGGAAGTGTCACCGCAGACGAGATCGCGGCGCATCTGACCAAGGCCGGCAAAACCTGGAAGTCCTATGCTGAGTCGCTTCCATGGGTGGGGTACACCGGCTACAACGTGTATCCATACGAAAAGGATCACAACCCGTTCGCATATTTCACAGATATCGCCAACGATCCAGGACAAGCGGCGAATCTCGTCCCCTTCGATCAACTTGCCGCAGATCTCAAAGAGGGCACGCTTCCCAATTTGATCTATATTGCTCCGAACGCGCGCCATGACGCGCATGATTGTCCTTCGAGCGCACCGTGCACTGACGCAGATAAGCTCGCCGCCGCCGATCAATGGCTGGAAGAAAATTTGACGCCGCTCTTAAATAACGAAGAATTTCAGGAACATGGATTGCTGGTCATCACCTTCGATGAAAGCATCGACAGCGACACCGAAGATGGTGGCGGTCACGTCATCCTGATCGCGGTCGGGCCAAAAGTTCGCAGCGGCTTTCGTTCAAAAGAGTTCTATCAGCATCAAAACACGCTACAAACGATCTGCGAAGCTCTGGAGGTAAAACATTGCCCAGGTGATGCCGAAGACGCGCGGAACATGCTTGATCTGTTTGTTCCCTAGATGGGTGACTGGCGGAAGCGTTCTTTACCTCTACCTGCCCGCTGACCAGACGCGGCTTAGGCGGCGGCGTCTGACGTGCTATAATCGGCATACGTTCAATTCGACGCGGACGTTTGAGCAAGTTCTCGCCTGAAACGCAGTTCCTGCCCTGAAGTAACTTCCGATCCAGTTCAACGTAAAACATCAACAAAGAAAGAAGTGTATCTATCAATGGAACAAGGAACAGTTAAGTGGTTTAACGACGCCAAAGGTTTTGGCTTCATTCAACGCGAGAGCGGCGAGGACGTTTTCGTTCATCACTCCGCCATTCAGTCGAACGGCTTCCGCAGCCTGGCTGAAGGTCAGCGCGTGGAATTCAAGGTGACGAAGGGTCAGAAGGGCTTGCAGGCTGAAGAAGTTCGCGCCCTCTAAGTTTCGGAAACGAAGAATAGAGTCGGAGGCTTTGCCTCCGGCTCTCCAATCCCGCCGTTATAGAGGAGTTTCCCATGCGTTCCGCCCTCGTCCACCGCGCCAATGAAAAGGTGCAAAATCGATTTCAACTCTGCAGTCTCACCTCTTCTTCCGCCCGACGTATGGCGAGAAGTTCCGTGGGCATGCACATCACTATCAATGAGGCCCTGGAGGCCATCAGCGGGCAGGCTGCGCCGATCGTCGCGCAACCGCTCCCTGCGGACGAAGTGAAACCTGCCGAAACCGATTCGGCCTTCATTCTCGACTCCGCAATCTGAAGAAAGAAGACTTTTTGATTTCTAATTTTTCTGAGCTCCCCATTTCGAAGTATCTCGAGGAGCGACTTTCCGCCAACAACTTTCAAACCCCCACGCCAATACAAAGCAACGCAATCCCGGTCGCGCTCAGCGGCGGAGATCTGCTGGCAACCGCGCAGACCGGAACCGGGAAGACCCTTGCATTCCTGATTCCCGTAGCCGAACGACTGCTGACTATCCGCAGCGCCGGCGTTCACGCGCTGGTGCTTGTGCCAACACGGGAATTGGCCATTCAGGTTCAACAGCAATATGAGCAGCTACGGGGCAAGAAGCTGCGTGCTGCGGCTCTCGCCATCGGCGGAGCATCGGAGCGCCAGCAGATTGCCGCGCTGCGCACAGCGAATCTGGTGATTGCGACTCCGGGACGGCTCGAGGATTTTCTCCGCCGAGGTTTGGTCAAACTGAGCACGACGCAAATCCTGGTACTCGACGAAGCCGATCGTATGCTCGACATGGGCTTCTTACCGGCGATTCGCCGTATTGCGAACAGCTTGCCGCGTCAGCGTCAGACCCTCTGCTTTTCCGCCACGCTCGATCCGGCGGTGGCGCACATCGTCAGCGACTTCGTCGACAATCCGGTGCGCATTGCGCTGGGCTCGATATCGAAGCCGGCTGCGAGCGTAAAGCTGCAGGCATTTGAGGTGGCCTCGAATCAGCGATTGTCGCTGCTTGTACGGCTCCTCAACGAGGAAGATGGCCGCTGCCTGGTGTTTGTGCGCACTAAACGCGGAGCCGACCGGCTCGCGCGCCAACTGGAGAAGCAGGGATTCAGCGCAGGCGCTCTGCACGGCGACCGTTCGCAATCGCAACGAAACGCTGCTCTGGCTCGGTTTCAGGATGGAACTGTGCCAGTACTCGTCGCCACTGACGTGGCATCGCGCGGCATCCATGTGGACGACGTCGCGCACGTAATCAATTACGAGCTGCCGCAATTGGCCGAGGACCTGATCCACCGCGTCGGCCGCACCGGCCGGATCGGCGCCGCGGGGGTCGCATCCGTCTTCGTCACACACCAGGATCGAGCCGAGTTCCGCAGCCTTGAGCGCACTCTGGGATTGAAGATCGAGAGGATGAGCGTCGATCAAGATCTGGCGGTCGAGGAGCGTTCCGGTCCCGTGGTCGTTCAGGGCGCGCCGACGCAGATGGCGCCGGGTTCCAAAATGGTCCGGCTGCCGGGCGAGGTATTCCAGCGTTACGCTGCGGTTTAGCAAAGCCGCAGCGCCTGAAAATCGCGTTTGCCGTCGGCGAGGCGGCAAAGTTTATAAATTCGCGGACTTCAGGCTGGTGCTTGGATTGTCTGAGAACGACTGCCTCATGGGCTCTCGTGCCATTCTTTGATTGATGATTCAGGCCCATACCGCTCCGGCTCGTGCAGCTCAGGGCCCATGCTATACTTCGAAAATCTGTGCGGTCCCAAGCCGCACCACTGCCCGGAGGAAAGTTATCGATAAACGTTTTATCCGCATCAATGAGCGTATTCGCGCCCGCGAAATCCGCGTAATTGACGAAACCGGAACTCAGCTCGGCATCATGCAGCCGTTTGAGGCGCTCAAAATTGCCCGTGAAAGAGGATTGGATTTGGTGGAGATTTCAGCCACCGCGAATCCTCCTGTCTGCCGCATTCAGGACTATGGCAAGTTTCACCGAACACGCCGCCGAACTCGGCAACGATCTCCCCAAAGAGCCGCTGATTTTTTTAAAGCCGCTGTCTTCTATCCTCGCGCCCGGCGACCCTATCATCCTGACGCGGCACTCGGAGCGCGTTGATTACGAAGGCGAACTTGCTATCGTCATCGCAAAGACTTGCTCGCGCCTCAGAAGCCCTGCGGAGGCTAAGTCTTACATCCTCGGTTACACCTGTCTCAACGACGTGACCGCGCGCGATCTCCAAAAAAAGGACGTGCAGTTTACCCGCGCCAAAGGCTTCGACACTTTCTGTCCTTTCGGCCCTTTCATCGAAACGGAGCTCGATCTATCAGGCACGACCGTGGAAACTTTTCTCAATGGCGCTAAGCGGCAGTCCGGACGTATCGCCGAAATGATTTTCCCCGTCGACTTCATCATTCAATGGATCTCGCAAATGATGACGCTCTTGCCCGGCGATGTCATCGCCACGGGAACTCCCTCCGGCGTCGGTCCGCTGGTCGCTGGTGACATAGTAGAAGTGGCCGTCAGCGGCGTTGGCAGATTGCGCAATCCGGTCGCGGCACCCAGATAGAACGCGCGACGGAATTCCTCGCCGCGCCTGATGATATCTTTTCGGGTGAGTCGCTTTTGCTTCGTGAAATCATAACGATTCTTCGCGGGTATAATTTTCAGATGAACGTATCCGTCGCGGCTGACGGCATTTTTAGCATACGACCAAAGCCTGCAGGTGAACATTCTTGAAAGTCGTTGCAGCACACTGGCACGAACTGGCTTTAGTCCTTGCCGCCATCGTAGTGATCGCGGCGCTCGCGTACGCGTGGTTGTTTGGCCGCAAGAAAGATTCAAAAGAAGTCGAGCGCGAACGCCGCTCTTATCTGAATCGCATTGGGCGCATCGTAGATGGCCAAGTCGTGGAGATTGTGGAACGCGCAGCGGAGCCGGACGCCGGCCCACGCGGCCACGCTGCGAAATTGAAGGCCGCAAACAGGACGATGAATCACCGCTTGCTTCTCTACTCGTATTCCATTTCCGGCGTCACCTACGAAGCGGCGCAGGACATTACCGGACTCGAAGAACAAGTCTGTCTCGAACGTGCCGTCGCGGGCCAACCCGTCGGCGTAAAATACGACCCGTCAAATCCCAGCAACTCAATCCTGATCGCCGACGATTGGTCGGGCCTCCGCTGAAACGAGTCTAAGGACGTAGCTCACGGCATCCTTCGCGGCCTTCAGCAAATCTCTTGTGTCGCAGGTTCTACTTCAGTGATGCGGCTGATGCCTGAGCGTCGTCAAGGCAGAGGGATCGTCGGGGAGGAAGTAGCCGACAACGATTCCCA
>DATNEI010000204.1:0-5523 GCA_035606795.1 Pyrinomonadaceae bacterium | reverse complement strand
AAATAGTTTCAAGTTTCAAGTTTCGAGTTTCAAGTCATAAGACAAAAAACTCAGAACTTGAAACTTGGAACTTGGAACTTGAAACTCTATGGCCCTGCAACTAAGAAAGAAAACGCACGAATCTGTCGTCTATATCGATCGCGACAGCGCGCCTCGAATCATGCCTTCCGGCGAAGACTTCATTCTCGAGGATCTGCCGATCGGCACGCGCGTACTTTATCCCAACCCGCCGATCAAGGGTTTGCCGAACCGCGAGGCGGCCATTCGGTATGCGCTTAATCATCCACTCGGTTGTGATCCTTTGTTCGCTCAGCTCGAACCGGGCATGCGAGTTACCGTGGCTGTCGACGACATCAGCCTGCCGCTGCCGCCGATGGCAACGCCCGACATCCGGCAAAGCGTACTTGAGATCGTGTTGGACATGCTCGCCGGTCACGGTGTAGACGATGTGCACATCATCATCGCCAATTCCCTTCACCGGAAGATGACTGAATGGGAAATGAAACGCATGGTCGGGAAGAAGATCTTCGACGAATACTATCCCGATCGTTACTACAACCATGACGCCGAGTGGGCCGATGCCTGATAAAACTTGGCGAAACGAAGCACAAGGAACCGCTGACACTGAATCGCCGCGCCGCCGAAAGCGACTTATTGATTTACGTCAACATAAACCTCGTGCCGATGGACGGCGGTCATAAGTCGGTAGCCGTTGGTTTGTGTGATTACCAATCATTGCGGGCCCACCACGAACCCCAAACGATCCGCGATTCGGACAGTTACATGGATCCGGCCAGATCAGAGCTAAATCACAAGGTGCACCGCCTGGGCAAGATTGTCGACGAGCAGTTGAACGTTTTTCATATTGAGACTGCCATCAACAACCGCATGTACAAAGGCGATATGGATTTCCTGCTCAGGAATGAGGATGACTTCACTGCTTTCGATCGCATGAAGTTTGAAGCCATGCGTTACTCCATGAGCAAACTGCCGCGACCTGCTCGGCGGAAGCTGCTGCACTCGCGGCCGGCCCAGTACGAGATGATCGCCTGTCATGCGGGCAAGACTGAACCGGTGCACGATAAGATTATTGCCAAGGCATTTGACCAGTATGCGATTCCGGTAACTGGCCAGTGTGACATCCTGATCACAGGCATCCCGGACATTTCGCCCTATAACGTTTATTCGATCCTGAACCCGCTGCTCGTTCAGGTGATGGGTTTGGGTTATCACTTCAACTTCTATCGCAACAAGCCTTTGCTCAAGAAGGGCGGCGTACTGATCATTCACCATCCCTGTTACGACGAGTTTGATCACAAATTTCACCCGAGTTATATCGAGTTCTTCAATCGACTGTTGCCGGAGACGCGCGACGCGTTTGTCTTGCGCGATAAGTATGAAGAGGAGTTTGCAAACAATCCTAGTTATGTGGAGATGTACCGGCGCGGTAATGCTTATCATGGCGCGCATCCGTTTTTTATGTGGTACTGGGGCGAAAACGGCCGCCAGCATGTCGGCAAGGTGATCGCGGCCGGAGCTGAGAACGCGCATGTTCCGGCGATGCTGGGTTGGGACCGCGCCGACAATCTGACGGAGGCGATTGCGATGGCGCGCAGCTTCATGGGCAGTTCCGCCCAGATCACAATGCTGCATCAACCGATTATTGGTATTGCCGATATGGAATAGAAAGAGAGCGCGCAATGCAGAACCGCGAGCGGTAGCGAGCAGATGCTACGGTCAACAATCAAATTGAGAGGTCCCGGCAGCTTCGACATTGAGTGCTCGCATCCGCTCGCTACCGCTCGCGGTTCTGCATCAGTCGTCCCAAATTTGATCTGCCTGGTGCATCTGGTGATTTAGTGGAAAGAGTTTGCTAGGAAACCGGTTATGAACCTTTCGCCAACTGAGACTTTCAAGGACCGCAAGATGTTTCTGATTGGAAGCACCGGCTTCCTCGGGAAGGTTACGCTCAGCATGCTGTTGCATAACTTTCCCAACATCGGAAAGGTCTATGTAACCGTCCGCGCTCGTTCGCAGGAAGAGTCAGAGTCGCGCTTTTGGAACAGCGTACTTACGGCGCCCCCCTTCGATCCGCTTCGGGAACGTTACGGCAATGCGCTGGATGGGTTCATTCGAGACAAGGTGGTCGTACTCGGCGGCGATATTGGCGAGACCAATCTTGGCTACACCGAAGAGCAAGCGCAGGCTATCGCCGATGACATCGACGTTATTCTCAACAGCGCCGGCAACGTCACCTTCAACCCAACTCTCGAGAGCGCCTTGCGCACGAATGTGGTGGGCACACAGAACGTGATTGCGTTTGCCAGGCGGATGAAGCGCCCGGCACTGATTCATGTCTCGACTTGTTTCGTCGCCGGCAATCGCTCCGGTCCGGTGTGGGAAAACGATCCCGTGCTCGGGTATTTCCCTCGTCAAAACGAATTACCAGGCGTGGTATTCGACCCCGAACAGGAGATCAGGGACTGCGCCAAGCTTGCCGAACGTGTTCGCGAAGAAGCGCGTGATGCCATGATGGTGGCCCGGTTCCGCGATCTGGCGCGCAAGCGACTAAACGAAGAAAACCGCGACGCTGATGACCCGGACGCGCTGGGCCTCGCAGTCGCGCGCGAGCGAAAGGTTTGGACCCGCACTCGTCTCACAGACCTCGGGGTTGAACGCGCGGCCTTTTGGGGCTGGCCGAATATTTACACCTACACCAAATCGCTTGGGGAACAACTCGTCGCTGCCGAAACGGGCATTGTTCGTAGCATCGTCCGTCCCAGCATTGTCGAGTCGGCCCTCGCTTATCCCTTCCCCGGTTGGAACGAAGGCTTCACCACTACCGCGCCGATCATTTTCCTGGTCTTGAAGGGCCAGACGCAGATCCCTTCCAATGAGAAGCTAATTCTCGACATCACACCCGTCGATCAGGTTGCGGCCGTCATGCTGGCAGTGGCAGCGCAAGCTTGTGTCGAAGAGCCAAAGCTCGTTCATCAGGCCGCCACCGGGGATTCGAATCCAAATAACATGGACCGGATTATCGGGCTGGTCGGCCTCTACAAGAGGCGGCATTTCAAAGAAAAAGACACGGGATTCAAGCTGGTCAACGAGATCGTGGCGCGCATGGAACCGCGTCCGGTTTCTACTTCTACTTTTGAAAAGTTTTCGGTGCCGATGTTCAACTCCGCCGCCAAGCGGGCGTCGTCGCTGCTCGATCGCGCGCGGCCACGTTGGGGTGGTGGACGCGTTGTCGAAGTGATCGATCGAATGAAGACCACAGTCGATCGGGTTGAGGAGATAACGCACGAGACGACAGAAGCGTTTGAGATTTTCCGGCCGTTCACGATCGAGAACGCTTATATGTTTCGTGCCGATAACGTCCGCGCTTTGTTCGATCGCATCAGTGGCGATGAGCAGGATTTATTGCGTTGGCACCCGGAGAAGTTTGACTGGTACGACTACTGGCTGAACATCCATCTGCCCGGCCTGAAGAAATGGGTCTTCCCGACGCTCGAAGAAGACATGCGCGCGCAGCCGAAACGAATCTACACCTATCGTGACCTGCTTGAACTTTTTGAAACATCCACCAAGCGCCACGCCACGCGCGTCGCCATGCGCATCGAGCGCGACGGCCGAAACGAGCAATACACCTATGCCGACATGCGTGAGCTGGCGACGCGCGCCGCCGGGTTTCTGGCCGGCGAGGGTATCAAAGCCGGCGATCGTGTGATGCTCGTCAGTCATAATGCGCCCGAGTGGGGCATGACGTATTTCGGCGTGCTTAAGACAGGCGCTAGTTGTATCCCGGTCGATCCGGAAAGTTCAGTCGATGAAATCGTCAACTTCGCGCGCGCGGGCGAAGCGGCAGGCATCGTCATCAGCACAAAGCTTCGTGATGAGCACACTGAACTCAAGGCCAAACTAACTGCGGCCGGTCTCTCACCTAAGATTTGGATCTTCGATGAAGTATTCGAGATTCCAGACCAACAGACCGAAGACGAGCGGCTTGCCCTCTTGCCATCGCGCGTCACCGCGCAATCGCTGGCTTCTCTGATATTCACCTCCGGCACCACCGGTCGTCCCAAAGGCGTGATGCTGTCTCATCGTAATCTAACCAGCATGGTGTCGATGCTTTCCTCCGTATTCGACATGACCACCAAAGACGGCGTGCTGTCAGTGTTGCCGCTTCATCATACCTTTGAGTTTTCCACTGGCTTTCTGACGCCGCTCAGCCGCGGTGCACAGATAACTTATCTCCCGGAACTCACCGGCGATGCTCTGGCGCGGGCAATCAAGAACGGCCACGTGACCGGCATGGTTGGCGTACCGGCATTGTGGGAACTTCTCCATCGTCGCATCAAGAACAAACTTTACGAACGTAGCGACTGGATTGGTAAGACTGCCGACACGATGATCAAGGCCAACGCCTGGCTGAGAGATAACACGCCGCTCAATCTTGGCCCGGTCGTTTTCTATCCAATTCACGAAGGGCTGGGAGGCCGCATTCGTTATTTCATCAGCGGCGGCTCGGCTTTGAGTGAGACAATTCAGAAAGATTTTCAGGGACTCGGTTTCACGATTCTCGAGGGCTATGGCTTAACCGAGGCCTCGCCGGTGCTGACCGTGACCCGCCCGGAAAATCGTATGCTTACGGGAAGCGTGGGTCGTCCATTACCCGGCGTGGAAGTAAAAATCTCGGAACCTGATGCGAGCGGAGTTGGTGAGGTAATCGCGCGTGGTCCGAATGTAATGCTCGGATACTTCGCCGATGAGAACGCGACGCGGGAAGCGCTGGTTGAACGCTGGCTGTACACCGGCGATCTGGGAAAACTCGACGACGACGGCAACCTGTTTCTGGTCGGCCGCTCCAAAGAAATTATTGTCGACACCAACGGCAAGAACGTTTACCCGGACGAGCTCGAAGAGACTTACGCGAATTCACCGCACATTAAGGAGCTCAGTATTGTCGGTTTGCCGGATGGCATAGGTGAGAAGGTCGCATGCCTCGTAGTGGCGGACGATGAATATGACATCACGCTATCGCGAGCTGAGTTGCGACGAAAGGTGGAGGAACACTTCCGCGAAGTTTCCGCTTCACTCCCTTACTACAAACGCGTGAAGGTCCTGGAATTCACCGACATTGAACTGCCGCGAACGGCTACGCGAAAGGTGAAGCGTGCGGAAGTAATTACTATCCTGGAGGCCCTGGGATCCAATAACAAAGCAAACGCGGCCGCTCAAAACGAACCTGCCGCCGGCTCTGAGACGCGCTGGCTGGTTAGCATCGTCGCCAATGTCACTAACCGGCCACAGAGCGAGATATCCCTGAATTCTCGCCTGGCTGAACTTGGTTTTGACAGTCTCATGTTTGTCGAGTTGGCCGCAGCTATTGAGAATGCCGGTGGGTCAATCACAGCGCCTGAACGTTTGAATGAAGCGCAGGACTTGAGAGAACTCGCGAGCGTTGTGAGCCGGCGTCCGGGTGCTGCATCGAGCCGCCAGGGATCGTCTGCACGGGCCGAG
>DATNEI010000159.1:0-32140 GCA_035606795.1 Pyrinomonadaceae bacterium | reverse complement strand
CCAGGGCCGCCAGCTCTTCAAATCGAATCGAGCGGATTACACATCGCTTTAGCCCGCGACGGACACGGCTGCGGGTATTGGCGCTCAGGTCATCGAACCCGTAAGGAGCGCGACGTATCCAAATAAAACTCTGGTGCCCTTTGGATTCGACCGGACTGAGAAACCTGACCGCCTTAGCCCCGCGCGCTTTCGCGAAGACGGCACGCAGCTCATCCCGAGTCGGACTTATCAAACGATGGATGGGGAACGACTGGTACACTTGGGTTTGCTGATAATCGTTGTACCAGCAGCCGCCTCCAGCGCTTACCACACTACTTCCGCGAGTCCTCAAGAACGCCAGTATTTCGTCGGTTGTCATCGGTAGGATTACGTCTTGACGCACAGATAAAGAACGTGCGGCGCCAAATTGACTCGACCCAAGGTTAGGAAACTGAGAAAACGACTGACCATCACATAGAGGTTACGCGCCGTTCGACCCAGGCCGCTTCCGTATGTTGACGATCCGAGCGGCACTACGCGCATTATGCGAAAACCTGAACTCCTCAGGAGTTCCGCCAACGCTCTTTCGGAAAAGTAGTACAAATGTGAAGACGTCAAAGAGCATTGCCGCCCGTAAACAATTCGACTGAACAGGCCCGTGTGCCGCAGGCATTGGTACTGGTAACCTGGTGTCGCAATAACCAACAGCCCGTCTGTCTCAAGGAGCTGACAAACAGACGCAAGCTCTTTTTGCGGATCCGGCATGTAGAACAAGCTCTCGAGGATCGCAATGACATCCCACGATTCTTGCGCTGGGACATCACTAAGATAGCCGTGAAACAATCTCACTTGCGCGTGCGCGGCAAAGCGTTCCCGCGCGCGTGCCACGGCGACCTGCGATGGCTCGACGCCGCAGAGATTCCATTCGCCATTAAGGAAGAATTCAAAGAGTTCGCCGCTCGCGCATCCGACATCAAGCAGTTTCCCCTTAGGCTTGACGTGCTTGATAACGTCGGTGATTTGAGCCAGCACCGGGCGGCGCCAACTTTCAAATTCCAACTCCAGGCGACTAGCAACGCCGTCACCTTTGAAATAGTCAAGCTGGAATTCAGTGTGTAAGTCTGCCGGTGATGGTTGCGGAAAGCGAAACAGCAAGCCACAGTCGCCGCACTTATAGATCGTTCTGTGCTCATCCCGGGAGAACAGTCGCGCCCGTGACGAGGCGCACGCCCTGCAGCGCAATGAAGCTGCTCGCTCTTGGGCGGCTGCGGTTATGATGGATTCGGTTGTGCTCGCCATCGCCTAATGCCACCGCCGATATGATCTGACGGCCGTTGAACCAGAAAGAAAATCAGAACTGTCAATAACAACGCGTTCGCCGTTATATGCAGACCAAAATCGACAAAGCTGTGAACCAACACACCAAGAATCCCAACCAGTGCACCGAATGCAGGACCCGACAAAGCGCCGGCCTGAATCGCAGATTCGCGCACGTGCCTGCCCAGACGCAGAATGAACCAGCCAAGCAGACAACACCCTGCGAGTCCGCCGCTTCCCAGGAGTTCGAGGTAATCATTGTGCGCTTCCTGGGGCGTGAAGTTTCCGGACGCATCATGATATTTCGTAATGGCGATCCAATAGGCGCCTAACCCCGTACCAACAATCGGATGCGCTTTGAACATTTGCCAGGTCGCCGCCCAGATGTGTTTTCGCCGGGTGTTCTCCCGCAAATTCAATTCCGGGTAGTCGTACGCAGTGGATGCCAATTCGAGATTAGTCGTAACTCGCTCGCCACCCACCCAACTAACTCCAACAAAGACGACGGCGACCAGCAGGACGGCGAGGACGCCGCGGATAGCCCAGCGGCCAATGGTCTGAAAACGCGCACGTGACGATTCCTCGCCTGACCGCGCAGCCAGGAACCGGGTTGGATCGACCAGCACACCCAGAGACAACACCTGACAAAGAGAAGCCAGAATTGCACCGCGTGAATTCGCGACGATCAAAGTAACCCAGAGGAAAACGGCAGTCGGTAAAAACAGGGCCCAGCGTTTGTAGCCACGAGCACCTCGCAAAGCCATACCCAAAGCAAGGCCAAAGGTCATTTCCATCAGGAAACCAAAATGATTGCGATTCACGAATTGCGCGAAGCCGCGCTCAGGTTTCGGCAACGGAAAAAACCAGCCGGGTCCGCCTGAGCTCTGTCGTAGCAATCCGAAGAGCGCGCTCGCTACGCCCACACCAATCACCGTGTATGCGACCACACGTATGCGATCTTCCGTGTTCGCATATCGCAAGAGAAGCAGGCCCGCGAGCATCAGGGCCAATAGCTTCATCGCTAATTGCTGCGTGGTGAACGGATCGGCACTGATCGAAAGACGGAGACCCGGTATGACGGAATCGGCGGCGGCAAATAACGGCAACGACTGAAACAGAAGAAAGAGACAGAACACCACCAGGGGCAGCGCAACTGACGCTCCCTGCGGCAATCCTGTCTTCGTAATCCACAGGTCGACGATCGCCAGGACTGCAAGAACAAAAGTTACGCATTCGAACAGCGCGATCCACCATGGTTGAACGGAACCATACGGAATTGCGGTAACCACAATCGTGGCCAGCAATACATAAAACACGATCCGATTAATTATCTTATGAACGGTGGTCATTCAGCAGGTCAGCTCTCAGGCACCAATTATTGCTGTGACGGTGCGGCCCAGAACCCGTATGTCACTCCGCAGAGTCCGCTTCTGCAAATAATCGACGTAGCCCTTCAGCTTCGCGGGTTGCAATTCGTTGACGTAGAACGTGTGAGGATCAGACTCAACTCGGGCGAGCAGCTCTTCTTCATTGCGGAGCGAAATGGTCACCGGATCGGTCAAGCCGGGGCGAACGGTCAAAACCGCCTGCCAAAGCGGATCGTTTTCATTGACGTACTCCGGTACTTCGGGCCGCGGGCCCACGAGCGCGATGTCGCCGCGAAGTACGTTCCAAAATGTCGGGAGCTCGTCCAGCTTCGTTTGCCTAAGAAAGCGACCCAGGCGGGTGATGCGCGGATCGTCTTTACGGGTAACCTTAGGACCGATCTGCGTTGCGCTCATCGTTCGCAGCTTTACCATTGAAAATGGCCGAAACCCCACTCCCACGCGCTGCTGCCGAAAGAAAACCGGCATGCCTGAGGTCAACGCAATCAACACCGCAAGCACTGCAATCAGGGGAGACGCAATGATTAAAACGAGCAAAGCAATCGAGACATCTGCCCAGCGAGGGATGCCTCTGCGCGCTCGCTCCGCGAGTTCATTCGCGGATAGCATCTCAGCGTGCGTTGCGAATACAGATTCGTTTGACAGTGTCGATGACATGAACGATTTCTTCTTCTTGCATTCCCGGAAAGATGGGCAGGCTGATCAGGCGTTTCCATTCCGCCGTCGCCACGGGAAAATCCTGAGGACGATAACCGAAAACTTTACGGTAGTAAGGATGCAGGTGCAGCGGACGCCAATGGACTGAGCAACCTACGCCGGCCCGCTGTAACTCTTCCATGAACTCATTTCGGTTGATGCGGAGCCGAGATAATCTCAGCCGGATAGGAAACAGGTGCCAGGAAAGCTTTCGACTCTTCTCAATTGTCGGGAGTTCAAGTTCTTCATTGTTCAATTCGCGAAGGTAGCGTCGCGCGATCTGCTCACGCTCGCGTCGCAGCGTCTCAGCCCGGCTGATCTGATGCACACCAATCGCTGCAGCAATGTCCGTTAAATTGTATTTGAAACCCGGCGCAACAATTCGATAGTCCCAGCTCCCTGCGCCGTCGTACCGGCCCCACGCGTCATGCGACAACCCGTGCAACGACATCAATTTCATACGGCGCGCGAGCGCACGATTATTCGTGACGGCCATGCCGCCTTCGCCGGTGGTAATGGTTTTGTTCGCATAGAATGAGTAACAACTGATGCTGCGCGACCCATTGGTTCGGTGTTGCCATCGGCTCCTTTTGGATTTGCGCCAGCTGGCCGGAAATGCGTGGGCGGCGTCTTCAACAACCCACAGGTGATGTTTCGATGCGAACTCGCTGATGGCTTGCAAGCTCATCATCACTCCGCCAACGTGAACGGGCATGATGCCGACAACCTTTGCCGTGGCCGCTTTGAGACGACGCTCTGCGTCGGCCAAATCGATGTTGAGCGTTGCCGGATCCACATCCACGAGAATCGGAATGGCTCCCTGATACCGAACAACTTCAGCAGTGGCGGCGAACGTCATAGTCGGTACGAGCACTCCTTGTCCAGGCAGTAATCCGAATGCTTCAACGGCCAGGTGGAGTGCCGCGGTCGCCGAATTCACCGCGACTGCATTCTTCGCGCCCACAGCAGAAGCGAACTTCCGCTCAAACTGCTGCACTTTGGGTCCGCTCGTCAGCCAGCCTGAGCGAAGTGTGGCAACGACTTCGTTAATCTCTCCGGCTGCAATTGCAGGACGGAAAAATGGTACTTTCTTCCTTGGCATCACAAGCGGCTGTTTTCAATCAGGCGCGGCGGCTGCAACTTTGGGTTCACAGAGCCCCACCGATTCCAAAATCGCATCAGCCCGGCGATGAAGCCGCAACCGTACCCGACATGAAGAATGGCAAAAGCGAGTGGCAGCAGCGGCAGAAGCTTCCATCCATGTCTACGTGCGGTAAAAACTGAAGCAGCAAGAGAAACGACTGTGTAAGTTCCTGCAATCACCAGCGGCAAAAACCTGGCACCGTGAATCCAGGGCCAGAGCAACAAGGTTACCAGCAAGCTAGCCACAAATAGTGCCGGCCCAAACTGTCGCAATCGCATCTGCCGGGCGTGCTTTTGCAGGACGCGAACTTTCCAGAATCCGTATTGGAAATATTGCTTCCAGAGACTTCCGAACGCGGCCCGGCTGTAATAACGCGAACGAATTTCTGGCGACAGCAGAATGCGCCCACCCAGCTTGCGAAGCCGGTAGTTGTACTCGTCGTCCTGATTGCGGACCAGCTCTTCATCAAAGTTCCCGACGCGCCGCAGAGTCTCTCGTTTGTAAGCAGGAAACGGAACCGTGTCGACAAGTTTTGGTTCGCTCGCGCCGATGCGAAATGATGAATCACCCACCCCAAACCGAGAACTCATCGCCGCCGCGATTACTTGCGCCACGTAGGTTTCGCCGATGGTCTCGAGCGGCCCGCCAACGCATTCCGCGTGGTCTTTCAGTAGTTGCGCGACGCAAAGTCGCACATAGTCCGGCGAGATCTCGCAGTGCCCATCGACGCGAATTAAGATCTCACCTTTCGCTTCGCGAATCGCTGCATTCAATCCGGTCGAGACAATCTGCCGCGGGTTATCGATTAACCTCAGGTTCGCGTGTGTGCGAGCAACGTCAGAGACAGTTTCACGCGTGCCGTCGGTCGACATGCCATCGGCAATGATTACTTCCATTTTGTCCGCCGGGTAATCCTGCGCAAGTGCGGCGCTGAGGCTGCGCGCAATAAAGCTGCCTTCATTGCGTACCGGCATGATGATGGAAACAAATGGAAGATTCATGCGGTGTGTTCAGCGGCCATTGAGTAAACTTTCGATAACCTGCACCATTTCCTGGCTTCGCTTCGCGACTGAAAAGTTATCCAGAATATGGTTCCGAATCGCAGCGCGCTCGTCTTCGTGGCGCTCTAGAGCGATTCGGACCGCGTCGGCTATTTGCTCTGGCTCAGGTGACGCAATCTTGACGCCGTATTCCCCAGTTACCTCAGGCAGCGACCCGGCGACGGTGGTAACGGGTATGCACCCGCCCAGCATTGCTTCCGCCACGCTCAGGCCGAACCCTTCATGCAAAGACGGCTGCACATAAACTGAGGCGCGGCGATAGTAATCAAGGAGGTCGCTGTCATCGATTCTGCCCGTAAAACTAACATTCGGTGATGCGATACTACGCAGAAAATCAATTGCGTCGTCGTGCCAGCTGCCGACCAAAACAAAACTAACGTCAGGCAAAGCCGCGGCCGCGCGAACAAATGGTTCATGCCCCTTACGTGTGAGATTACTGCGGTTTACATTGCCCACGCTCAAAGCCATGCGCTCGCGCCGGCTGTGCGGTAACTGGCCAAACTTGTCGGGCACTCCAAGATAAAGGCTCTGCGCCCGCCCGTTCGTCAGCCCGACATTTCGCGCCACTTCCTGCCGGCTGTAATCGGACGTAGCCAGAAGGCGAGTTGCTAAGTGCATCTCACGACTGCTTAAAGTCTTTTTCACTCCGCCGCGCTGATGGCCGTAATCGATCTCCGGCAGATTGGCGACGTCGTATCCGCCCACGACTAATACCGACGGTTTGCTGAGCCGCCGAGCAAATTCCACTGGCAGAAATGTGTGCCAGGACGCAAACCATCCGAAGACAAGATCGTGATCCCTTACCTGTCGCCATAATGCGATGGGGTTCACCACGCGAGAGTTTTCAAATCGCTCGGTAACGTGAAAGCGCTTGCGGAGTTCATCCAAATCGAGCCGCACAAATTCAGTCAGCGCGTTGTGAACGAAAAGGACTCTGGCAGAATCAGCCATGTGTTTCTTATGATCCGACCGCAGACACGGTCGAAGCGTTTGTCGCCGGCGCCTTCGAATTTACTTCTTGGCGTCGCTCAGCATCCGGAGTCGCGATGTCCTGGGAACAGGCAGCCACCAATTCGCTTTCGATTTCAAGGATGTACCGTTGGAGGCCGAACTTTGCTACGGCCACGCGGCGGGCTGCTTCCGCCAGACATCGGCGAAGTTGCACATCCGAAATTAACGACCCGAGAGTGCGCGCTAAAACGTCGACATTAGCTACCGGTACGGTTAAGAGAGTCGCTTCGTCGTCTATCAGCTCTCTCACGCCTTCGATGTCGAACGCTATGATTGGCAGACCCGCCGCCATCGCCGAAAGCAGCGCCAGCGGACTCGTGTCTTTCTCGATCGAGGTGTAGGCAAATATGTCCATCGCCGCGAGTACGTACGGAAGATCACGCCGATAGCCGGCGAACTTGACTCGATCCGTCAGCCCAAATTCATCAGCCATTTTGCGCAGACGGCGTTCGTAACCGTCGTGATCAAAAACCGGAGAGCCGGCAATCAGTAGCACGGCCTGTCGATGCTCATTCGCGATCCGCGCGAATGCTTCGATCAGGTAATGTTGGCCCTTCCACGGAGTAATCCGCGCCGCATGACCGATTACAACTTGGTCGTGAGCGATTCCCAGCTCACGCCGGACTAATGAACCATCCAGTTCCGGGCGGAAGACATCTGTGTCGACGCCGTTATGCACAACTCTGATCCGCGAAGCTAAAGCGCGTGGCAGCTGGTTCTTGATCGCGGCGCCATCGACTATGACCCTCAGCGGCAAACGCTTAGCCGCGGTGGCGAAAATTCGGCGATAGATTCCGAAATTCCGTTCGGAAATCAGATCCTGCACATGCCAAACGCATGGAATCTTTAGCCGTCGCGCCGCCAATCCGCCGATGAAATGCGAAGAAAGTCCTTTCGTCACCAGGACGTCTGGCCGGGATTCCCGCAAGAAGCTGCGCAGTCTTTTCTCCGCGCGCATGGTCGCGGCTGCGTTCCAAGCCCAGGCGAAGGGGTTCGGCAGACGGCGGTTACGACCCACGCGGACGCTGGTCGATAGCAATCGCGGGTGCGGAATTACTTTCACGTCAACGCCAGCCTCGCGACAAGCGCGCGTCAAGTCGCCTTCCTCAGGGCAAATGACTAGCGGCTGCAAACGTGTCCGATCGAGTTCCTGCGCCACGTAAAGCGTGCTGAACTGCACGCCGCCCATAGCGGCGGCGCACTCCAGAAAAACAATTCTGCGACGTTCAGTTGATTGCATCCGACGAAAAAGATTTCAACGCGGGCTTTGTTCCAGCCCAAGCTCTTCCATTTCCCAGAGCTTTGCCTGAGAGAGGAAGTAGTAAATCGCTAAGTAAGCGCAAAGGATAAAGCCGCGCCAACCTTCCATGAAACCTAAATGCCAAAAATATCGCTTGAGAAAAACCAGCCATGGCCTAAGGGTCACTCGCGTCCAGCCAAAGGTTACTCCTACCTTGCGCAGTTCATCTGCTTCGTATCGTGTGTACCGGTCAAGGTTCCGAAGTTGTTTGGAGATATTCGGCATTCCAAAATGTAAGATGTGATGCTCGAGGGTTTTGATCTCGCCCGAAACGTTTACGTGCGCGTGCACTTCGCGCTCGTCCCATCGGCCGGCGCCGCGGCGAAAGAGTCGGATTTGAAAGTCGGGATAAATGTCCGCGCGACGGATCCAACGGCCCAACACATGGTTCTTACGCGGAAAACGAAAAGCTCCTACCTGCGCTTCTGCCGAACCGATCACTTGTTCGATTTCGTCGCGCGCGCCCGGCTCGAGAATTTCATCAGTATCGATTTGCAGCACCCAATCGTTGCGACATTGCGGCACGGCCCAGTTCTTTTGTTTCGCTGAGTTGATGTATTCGTGTTGAATCACGCGCGCGTCGTACTCCCGACAAATGTTCAGGGTTGCGTCAGTGCTAAATGAATCGACGACGAGAATCTCATCGGCCCACTTCACCGACTCGAGCGTGTCGCGGATCGTCGCGGCATTATTGAACGCCGGCAATAGGATAGAAATTCGCGGGCGCATAATCGTAAGCGATTTCGGGGGCTGCCGATTTCTGCCGCAACCAAACCTCGACCAGCGCCCAAACGAACCAAACTGGGAGCGCCAGTTGCGGCAGGACTTCAACTCCCTGCACCGCCAGATGTTCTCCGGCGGCTAGAAAAGCGAGAAGCAGCCCAAGTGCCAAGTCCGCGTCTTCGCCGAGACGCAGACATATTCGCGTTTTTCCGAATAATCGATGCAGCGTCAATAAGTAACCGGCAAGGAAGATCAAGGCGGGCAGAATGCCAAGGTTTACCGCGACTTGCAGGAAATCACTATGAACCCAGCCGGCACTCGCCCAGCCTTGCCCGATTGGATTGCTAATCGCCTCATCGAGCGCACCGACCGCCCGGTCTTGCCGGTCTTGCGCACTATGATCGACCGGCTGCCAGCGTAGCGCGGCAATCGTGGTCATCGCGCGTTCCGTGGTATTGGGAATGAACTGGTAGCCGCCGACGCCGACAATCAGAGATAGCACAGCAATGGCCACGCCATGCTTACGGAATCGCAGCATGCAAGCGCAAACGACTTGTAACAGAACGACGACCCAGAGACTTCGATATCCGCCGATGTAGATGGCCAGGAGTTGCAGCGCAGCAGCCAGCACGGCCGCCGCGCGTGCGTACCACTGCGGCCACCAACTAAGGATCGCGAAACAAAACGGCACCGCCATAACACAAATGAAAGTTGCATGTGCGCCACCGTAAAACGAAAATTGGGCCCGCAGAAATCCGTCCGCCGTCGCCTCTGGCTTGGCCGCATGTATAAAGGCGGGAAAGTACGTTGCCACGTTCGGAAACCAGTACTCAACTACACCCATGAAGGCGATCCACGTACTCGCGAGAAAGAACGCGAGCAAGAGCGGTCGCCAGGATTTCTGCCTATACAGGACGACGGCGGCAACGATCATCAGAGGAATCAGCAATAAGAAATTGCGAAACTCGTTCAACATCTTGTCCCAGTCAGCACCGCCGGCAATCATCGGCCACCAGCCTAAGGCCCAGAATGGCATAAGCAATAAAAGCCACCAGGGCACTCGCAGTCGGGAAGTTTCGAGAAGACGCCGTTGCGCGAACGCGCAAACCAACAACAGCCAGAGAAGAATTTCGGATGGGTGGATGACCAGGTTCTTCGTGATCTCGACTGTGCGATGCCCAAGCGCGAGGGTAAGTGCCCAGAGAACAAACCCGAAGACAATCCCAAATTCGCCGCCAAAAACCACGACCAGACCGATCGTCGCGGCGGCCCCGAGGATCACCTCCCGGTACGAAAATCCGTTCTGCACGCCATAAAGCGCAAACACGATCGCGACGACGACGCCAATCGCCACCGCAATCAAGTTTTTCCTGGAAACGTTATAACTCGCCATTATTGTCCTTACTTAACGCCGTGCAGTTTGGTTCGCTCGAATGCTTGAGTAGTGCGCATCGGCCGTGCGGGCACTCCCACAGCAACCGTTCCGGCAGCCACGGAGTGTGTGACCACGGCCCCTGCGCCGATTACTGCCCCTTCTCCGATTTCGACACCTTCGAGAATAGTCACATTTGCTCCCACGTAAGCGCCCCGTCGGATAACGACCGGAGATTGGGTAGTAGCAATCACCGTGTCTTTCAGCGGACTGGTTCCCGCATCGGTATGAGTAAGAATCATCACGCGATGTGAAATCGTCACGTGGTCTTCAATTTCGATCCGATCCTGCAGGTCCAGAAAAAGCTCTCGCCCAAAATAACAGTCGTTGCCAACGCTGAGATTCTGGTAATAAGCAGTCGTCCCTGTGGCGCCGTTATGGATGACGAGCGGAGCTCGGAACCGGACACGTGTGCCAATGGTCGCACCGTAACGACGGAGCATGGCCGTAACTAGTTTGGTCGGCATGAACATCAGGGGAACGTTCAAGCCTTCGCTGCCGTAAATCGCGGCGAAAATCGCGGACCAAAAGCGAAATAGCATGGCAAACATCGGTATCAGTTTATGAGTTTGCGCAGACCGCCATCTCGGTCACGTACCGGCTGGCAATGGCCTTCCAATCGTAACGCTCGCGCACCACACTTTCAGCGCGCCTTCCCATAGCCTCAGCCAAAGGGCGGTTCAATAACAACTCGGTGATCGCGTCAGCTAAGCGCGATGGATCATCGGGTTCAACGATCAAACCAGTCTGACGATCTTCCACCAACTCGGGAACTCCACCTGCTCGCGTGACCACCACAGGTTTTGATTTCTGCATCGCTTCCAAAACCGCGATTCCCAAACCTTCGAAATCAGTTGGCGTCGTGCGGGTGGCGAACACGAAAACGCTACATTCATCGAGCAGGCGAGTTCGTTCGCTGTCGGTGACTTGTCCGCAGAACTCCACGTGCCCATCAAGACCCAAGTCTGTAACCAATTCCTTCAACCGTCCCAGTTCAGGACCTGTCCCGACGATTTTATAAACTGCTTTCGGTACGCGCCTGAGCACGAGCGGCATAGCTCGTAGGACCGTGTCATGGCCTTTGCGAGGCACGAGTCTGGCGACCGTAGTTATGACCGCGTTTTGGGAAACCAGCGGCGAGGTGTCAACCGCACCGACTCCATTAGGTATCACCCGAATAGCACCCGGTTGAATGCCAAGTTCGATTAGACGATCGCGGGTGAAATTGCTGACGGCGATGATCCGTTCAGCTCCCAGCAGAGCTCTCTTTCGCATTAGAGCTTTTGCGGCACGCGCGCCGAAGCCCTTTGGCAATTGAAAAAGCTCCATGCCATGGGCGATCAAGAAATAAGGAATACGCTTGCCTCGCAAGGTAGTGATACTCGCGATATACGCGCACGGATCCCAAGCTGTGCACAAGATGAATTCCGGCGCCGTCTCTCGCGCTGTCTCTCTCAGCAGGCGGGCCAGTACGCGTTTTTGTTTGAGCTTGGCGATGCCTGAATTCGTGCCAGGCAGCGCGTACCGTTTCGTCCGCAGTGTGTTCGCCTGATCAAAGTTCACGCAATGCGGAACCTCCGGCGCCAGCACTGTGAGTTCGACTCCCTGTTCCTGCAAATGCCGGCTCAGCTCCCAGGTCATCGTTTCGACGCCGCCGATTTCAGGTGGAAACTGGGTGGTGAAGACGAGCAAACGCATTAGTTTCGGCCCGAGAGATGGGCGCACTCCCCGTAGAGACTCAGATTGCGGCGAACTATCTCTGCCGGACTCAGTTCTTGCAGAATGTGATTTCTCGCGCCGCTTCCCAACGCCAGGCGCATTTTCGAATCGTTCAGTAACTGCGTAACAGCGGCGGCGAGTTGTTGTGGGTTACCCGCCTCAACAACCGCATTCGTCTTCTCGGCCGAGCAAGCGTCTGCCGCCGAACCCACGCGAGTACAAACAGTCGGTAGTCCAAACGCCATTGCTTCCAGTACGCTGATGCCAAAGCTTTCATAAAACGAAGGCATGACAAACAGCGCCGCGCGCCGATACCAGTCAAAAAGAGCCTTGTGCTCGATCGGACCAATCCACCGGACCCCGAACACCGATTGCTGATTGAGAGTCAGCCCATAACTGTGCGGCGGCATGGGCATCTGCCAGGGGCCGGCGAGCACAAAGGTGACTGTCGGATCGGACGCGCGTACTAATTTGGCGGCATCCAGCAGTGTTTGGATTCCCTTTACCGGCGATAGCCGTCCCGTATAGAGCACAATTCGTTCGCTATTGCCGTTCCGGTGGAACGCGGTTGCAGCGTTTACCAGCGTCTGGGAAATCGGGTTTGGAATGACGCGCACTTGTCCGTCGGGCCAACCGCGGCGCCGGGTCATCTCATTCGCGTGAAACTCGCTCGGCGAGGTAATGGCTGACGCTCTTTTGCTCGCGATCGCCTCTAACCAATCGTTGCAACGCACACTCGGAGTTAGCGGCAACCCTGAATGCTGGCGGAAAGTTCGCTCGCTCCCATGCAAACGTATGACTAGCGGCGCAACCCGATTGAGAAAAAGCGAGCCGGCTTCTGTCGATTCAATCACGTCGATCTTGCGCTGCGCTGCAACTCGTGCAGCCTCGCGATAAAAGGCTCGTGACCACTCAAACTGGCGCAGCGGTAATGGCACATAGGCTTTGACCAACGGCAACTTTGCCGAATACCAATGCCGCGATGGCAAACGAAAATGGCGAACGGCGACGCGGCCATCTTCAGCGGTGAACGATTTCGGCTCCTTTGCATTCGCGATGACGGTAACGTCGTGACCGGCGTCAGCAACTGCGGGCACGATCGCGCGCAAGTAAGCCGCAACGCCGCAAACCGATTCGTCGCCGTACGGTGATTCAGGTGTTACGAATGCTATGTGCAATTTTCGTTACGCGCTCGCTTGCGCGCGCAGAAGAGGACATGGCCCGCAAACTCCAAGGGCGCCGTTTGCGAAATCCAACGCATCAAATCGCCGTGGCCCAACCCGAGCTGATATAAGAACCAACTGGTCGCGAATAGCGCTGTGGCCAGCGGCGCGAGCAACAAGAATATGAGCGCGGGCGTAAGCCACGCCAAACGCCTGATCGGCGTGCGCCGTAGCCAGGTCCAGAGAAGAAGTGTGAATCCATTGAGGCCCGGCTTGATTGTGATATCCGAGAAGCCGCTTTCACCCAAGAGCTTTTCCACCGCCAGCGGACTGAGGTTGAAGTACGTACGACCGTGCACCGGTTCGAGGAAAGACACGCTGCCGCAGAAACTGCCACCTGTTGAGAGCACGCGAGATGCTTCCGCGAAGACCCGCGCAGGATCGTCAACATATTCCATCATCTGCCACGCGACTACGGCGTTCATGCTTTCGGGCCGCAACGGCAATGTGAGCGCGTCACTTTTAACTTGCGCGACGGCGCCTTTATCCAAACCGAGCCACTTGTAACCGCGGCTTTCGACCAGTTCTCTGTGACGACCCGCACCACAGCCCACATCCGCGCAATAACCGGCGCCGACGGGTAGGACTTCTTCCAGATCGTGCCATCGAAAGGTGTCGATGAACTTTTTGAAGTCACGCAAGGTCGGACGCTGGACCAGGGGAATAAGTGGCAGCTTGCCGGCTCCTGGCCCGCCTGTCTCACGCAAATTCGGAGCGATGATTAGTTCCCAGTTTCGTTCGGCAGGTGAGCGATCGAGACGCTTCGAAAACCGCCGGACGCGCTGAGCTGCTCTGCGAAGCGAACCACCCAAACCAGGCAATTGGCTCTGGTAAGCTGCTAGCGCACGAAGCTTTCCTTCGAGCGGCACCGGGACAACATTCGGCAGCCAATTTAGCTTATGAGCGTCACATTCGAAGTTCTCCGCGTAAGGATAGTCCTCGTAAAAACGTACGCGCTTGCCCGCGGCGAGCAACCTGGAACCCAAGAGGTAAAGAATCTGGTGATCAACGTGCTGCCCAAGCGACAGAGGGAAATAAAGAATCGCGCCCGCACCAAAGTCGGAGGTGATCGCTTTTTGAAATATCTGCTCAATCAGAGCTTCATCAGCAGCGGCCGGCTTGCCACGCATTTCATCGTAGGTCGCATACAGCATCGTACCGTCACCGGAACAGCGCTCGGGGGCTTCGACAAAATCCAGATGCGCGTGCTCGTTTACGCCCAATGCCCGCAGGGCTTCAGCATCTTCCTGCATGCGCCGGATGCGAGCTCCGGTGTCGATTCTCCATTTGCGGTGAATATGGCGCGCGAATGCGGAATGCGCCGGTCCGTCCTGCGGACCAAACACGGTGATCACCTGGACACGCTTGTTCTCCTTCAGCAGTGCCTCGATCGTGCCGCCGCACGACAACACTACGTCGTCCGCGTGTGGCGAAAAGAAGACATGCGCCTCAGCATTCTCCGCCGTGTCACCAATGGCCCACTGATAAAGCTGCTCAGTTAATGCCCGGACATTTTGCACATCGAATTTCGCGGCATCTTTAGCCGCCGCCTTCCCCATTCGCGTAAGAGTTCCTGGGTTCTTGAGGAGTTCGACGATGGCGGCAGCCAATGCGGTTTCGTCGCCCGCGGGAACCAATGTTCCGGTAACGTTGGGTACGACGACTTCCGGAAGTCCGCCCCGATCGGTGGCGACTACCGGCGTGCCGAAAGCCATCGGCTCAAGCGCCGCCAAACCAAATGTTTCGTAATAGGAGGGCAGCACCGCAACCGTCGAAGTCTGGTAGAGTTCGGCCAGCGCTTTTGTGCCCAAAGGCCCCACCACTTTCAAATTTCCATTGAGCTGAGAAGACTCCAGCAGCGCGCGAAACTCAGTTTTGGGAACCGAAGAGTGGAGGCCGCCGGCAATGACAAACTGTGCATCTGGAATTGACTTGCTCGTCTGCGCAGCAGCGCGAATAAAAGTTTCAATGCCCTTGCCTTTGTCGATACGACCGGCATACAGCACGGTTGCAGCACTGCGATGCGTGCCGTTTGATGTCACACCATTCAAGGCGACATTGTTCGGAACGACGACCATGGGTGGAAGGACTTGAGTAATTTCACCTTGAATTTCGCGCGCGTGCGCGTTGCTTGGACTGATTAAGAGCTTGGCCCGCTTCAGTGCCATCCGTTGAAGCGCGCGCGTCAATTGCAGACCGAAGGTCAATTTAATTCCCGGCGTGAACTTTTGAAACGTGTACTGCTCGCCGTGAAGCCGAATGATCACCGGCATTTTCGGCGACAACGCCAGCAACAACATTCCTGTTTCCGTGCCCTCGACAACATCAATGCGTCGCGACTTATGGATTGCGCGAACCGCCTTCCACACTGCAAAGCTGTATTCAAGTTCACGGACGGGCAGCGCCAGCGGCTTGCCTACCAAAGGAAGTTTTCCCACCAGCCAGTGCATGCGGTGCGCGCGAACACGATGCACAGTTACGCCGTGATCATCGCTGACTGCCGGTTGTTTAGAGAGGTCCACGACTGAAACCTGGTGTCCCGCGGCTGTCAGCGCGGTTGCCAGCAGCCGGACTTGCGCCCCGACGCCACTAGTCGGTTCACCGTTGAGTGGATAACTCAGTGATGGAAAACAAATGTGCATTGCCCGGCAGTCGTTATGCCAACCAGAAGAACTG
This sequence comes from Pyrinomonadaceae bacterium, assembly GCA_035606795.1. Taxonomy (GTDB): domain Bacteria; phylum Acidobacteriota; class Blastocatellia; order Pyrinomonadales; family Pyrinomonadaceae; genus UBA11740. The sequence goes on along the minus strand of DATNEI010000159.1, from coordinate 16,474 downwards.
CAACTGTGTGCGAATCCGACCAGCGCGTTGCGAAAATCCAAGCAGAGATTCCCACGCGCTGTTGCGCTCGCCCCGCACGGTCGCACCGATAGCCACCACAAACCATCGCATGCACTGTCGGAGATCGCGATTGATGCCGCTGAGAATTGCGCGACGCGAACGATTTTGTGAGGTGCCATCAACCAGGGGCTGAGATGCCCCGTCCCAAAACATGCGACGCAAGAGCCATGACGGCCGCTTACGTGATGAATCCACTGAGTGCCAAACCAACGCCGCCGGCTCATAATAGACCGTCCACCCGCGGTCGATCATCGCCCTAATGACCTGCGCTTCTTCTCCGGAAAGCAAAACAGCGCCCTGGCGACCGAGCTTCGCATCGAACCCGCCAACTTCCTTTAAACGATCGACTCTGAAGGCGATGTTGGCGCCGACCACATATTCCCCTTTGCGCAATATGTGACTTTCTTCCCCGTGGTCCACGAAAGTGAAGAGCGAAAGTTGCTCGTCACCAACCCAGACAGGCTTTTCACCGTGCCAATCCAGCCACACGCGCCCGCCGATGGCCGCGGCCTGGGTTTGATCGAAAAGTTGCGTCAACGTCGCGAGCCAGCGCTCGTCTGCGCGCGCATCATCATCCAGGTAGGCGATGTATGATCCGCGCGCCTCATTCAAACCACGATTGCGCGCATGCGACAGGCCTACTTCTCGCTCGATCACATAACGCACATCGAGGTTCTCATTTCTCAGTTCTTCAACAACCTTTGCCGCCGCAGCTTCGCCGGCGTTATCGACCACGATGATTTCGTATTGATCGCGCGCGAGCGTTTGTTTACACAGGCTGCGCAGCGCCGTGCGCAGATAGTCAGCGCGTTTATATGTGCAGATGATTGCGGAAATTCTCACCATGAATACTATCCGTGGGCGATCGCGTAGTCGTACGCGGCGAGCATTTTTGGCAACACTCTCTCAACGCTGAAGGATTGTTCAACTCGCTGCCGCGCCTTCGCCCCTATCTGCTGCTGCAACGCGGGTTGAGTCAGCACCGCGGCGATCTGCGACGCCAATGCCGGAGCGTCATCAACCGGCACCAGAAAGCCGTCGACTCCGTCCTCGATCAACTCTGGCGTGCCGCCGCTGTTGCAAGCGATTACAGGCGTGCCGCAGGCCATCGCTTCCAGAGCGACGTACGGGGCGTTTTCCCACTTCGACGGCAGAATGCAGACGGTCGCAAGACGATAGGCGTTGGCGAGTTCATCGCGCGTCATAGTGTCGAACCGAATCTGCGAGCGATGCGCGGAAGGCACTGACGCCAGAATTCGCTCGCGCCAACTGCCGCCGTCAGCGTCAGAGCCATCCGCACCAACAAACTGACACTCCAACGTCGGGAATTTTTCGAAGACGAGAGGCAGCGCGCTCATGATCGTTTCGGCGCCTTTGTTTTTTTCCAGCCGGCCCACGTATAGAACCACCGGCGCGCGATGGCTCTGAAAGACCGAAAAATTCCTGCTGCTGATCGGGTTTGGCACGACCACGGTTTTCTCGTCATTCAGCTTCAGCCAGGTTTTCGTGAGGTTCAGCACGGCTTTGCTCGGCGCGGTTACTAAATCAGCCCGCGTGATTGATTGCTTCTCGAGCCAATAATCCTGCGCCGCTCCGCGGCGGTCACTCTTGCCGTTGAATTGATCGATAAAGATTCGAGCAGTGTGCAAGCGCGTCACAAGCTTGGGCCGGCGCGGCAGATAGCTCACGAAGAAGGCATCGGCGCGACCCTCGGCTGCTTCGACGATATCGATCGGTGTCTCACGATGAATCGCCCTCAACTTGAGCATCGCAGCCCAGGCAAAGCCTGGCCAGATGCGATTCATCCTCCAGGCAAAACGGATTGAATCCCACTCTGGTCTTGGCACAATGCGATGAACCGCAACGCCTTTATCGTCGGTAAATTTTTCTTCGGCATTAGCGCGCGAAATCACTGTGACCCGATGTCCCTGCTCGGCGAGGCCATGAGCCATCTCGTATGTGTACGAGCCGATCCCGCCCCAGCCGGTTTCCGGCGGATATTCCTGCGAGATATAACAGACGTGCAAGCGCTTCATTGTTGCTCGTCCAGCTTTCGAATCACGCGCGCCGGCACGCCAGCCGCGAAGCTTCGTGGCGGCAAAGAGCGCGTAACGACGGAACCGGCGCCCACCACACAGCCCTCGCCAATCGTGACACCACGCAGAACAATTACCCGCGTTCCCAACCATACGTCGCGTTCGATTCGTACCGATGCGGACTTTGTCTCGCCGCCGGAGACGCCGTGATAGTCACTGTCGAGAATGACTGTCTCGTCGCCGATCAAGGCGTTATCGCCGATATTCACCTCGGTTGTGCAAGCTATGCGCACACCCTGATTCAAGAAAACGTTTCTGCCAAAATGCAGCTTGGCGCCGGACCCACAGCTAATTTCGACCATGTTGTGTTTTTGAGAGCGAATCGTGAGGCCGTCACCGGCGCGCATATCGCCGGCAGAATGCACTACGCACGGACCGAGTAACGTCAAATTACTGCCTGCGGATGTGCAGTGACGACGAAACTTCCGCGACCACCAATTGATCTTTGTGCGATTCCACACGCGGAGGGGTTAGGCACTCGCCACTCGGGCTGCTCGCGCGCCGTAAAATCCACGCAGCTCAGCAATCACCTGTTGTGGCGTTGTCTGCCAGAGACATTCCTCTTTCACGTCGCGCCAACAGCGTTCGGTGTTTGCGTCAATCGTTCCACCCATACACGGCGCGCATGGCAACGTGGATCGAAAGACGATCTGTCGGGAATTTCGCGGCGCCAATAAGGAAGGATCGGTTGGCCCGAAAATCGAGACTATGCGCGGAGTACCGGCAGCTTCAGCCAGGTGCAACGTTGCCGTGTCGTTGGTAATCGCCAGGTCGGCCAGACTGAGCAGCGCCGCGGTTTGCGGAAACGTCAGCGCGCCAGATAGTGAAGTCACTTCGGTCTGACAACCGTGCGCTACTTCAGCGCAAACTGTGGCGTCATCGTGATCGCCGGTCAAGACAACTTCAAATCCTTCCTCGAACAGGAACTCACAGACGCGCGCGAAGTATTCTGCCGGCCAGCGTCGCGAGTTCACGTGCAACTTGCCGCCGGGCTGAATCACTGCCAAACGGCGCGTCTCGTCAACGGCATGTTCGCGCAAAACGAGCTTTATGCGGGCTAGATCGTCTTTACTGATTGCAAATTCGTACGCGTCATCTGAAGCAGCAATTCCGAGCGGCTTCAGGAATTTGAGGTACGCATCGGCGCGATGCTCGACCGAGCTGCTCACGTTCGCATGATGCGTCAGGAATTGTGAATCACGATTGTCGATGCCGATGCGCGTGGGGATATCCAGACAATAAAGAACCGTATTGCCGACCCGCTGATCGAAGTCACACAACCCAAAGTTGATGCCAACCTCGTAACGGTTAAAAAGAAGTCGCAGCAGCAACCCAGGATAATGACGGAAAGTCGCCCAAATCAAACTAGCGCCGCGGCGACCCTCAAACCGCGAAAGGATCCATTTGCCAGGAAATGCCGGCAGCGTAGTAATCGAATCAAGACGTGGACTCTGCGCGAATGCGTTCTTCACGTGCTGGTGAAGAGTGATCATGTCGAGCTTGGCATTCGGAAATTCCTGCTTCAGCGCCCGGAGCGCCGGCGTCAGCATTAACGTGTCGCCCAAACCCCCAAAATGGATCACGAGTATTCGCTGCGCCTGCGACCCTTCGCCTTTCCGCCGCAACCGTCGATCAATGAAAGCCAGGGGCCACAAGCAGATAAAGGCGATGATTGCGGCCAAGCGCTTGATTGGTCGTCGCTGCCGCCATTCGTAAAACGATTGACGGAGTGCCCGCAGACGTTCGATTGGAAAGATTCCACGAATGCCGGAACGCAATTGCCATAGCTTTCGGTCAGCCGCACGAGCCCCGTGGGTCGTCCGCGTCCTCAGAATAGGCAGCAAAGCAATCAGGAGCAGCTTCGTCTGACGACGATTGGAGCCGAGCAGCAACGCTTTTGTTAAAGCGCGCCAAGCGAGCCACAGGTCGCCCGATTGAATGAATTTAAGGCCGAGCTGATAGTGATGCGATTCGCGGAGAAGGTTCTGTTGCTTTCGCGAATATAAAGTGTGACCGCTGGCTTGTTGGTATTGCTCGACATGATCAATCGCGCGCAGCCGAGCTCCGGCCATACCGCGAAAGTCACCCGTCAAGGTGCCTGCATGTCTGCGATACAACGCGAGTGGTTCATCAATAAAAAGGGAGGTTGCGCCGCTCGCGTGCAGTTTCCAAATAAGGAGCCAATCTTCGGCTCCCCAGACATCTTCCTCAAAACCACCACAATCAGAAAACAGTTTCGCCGGAATCAACCAACGATGGATTACAGTCTCAAACTCAAAGAGTTGATCGAACTGTCGCAGCGGAAACTGGCCGTCGAACTTATCGCCACCGTAGAGGCTCGTGGTGTCGTGGCCGTCGAAGAGCCGGAAATCGCACGCGCAGATAGCGGCAGACGACATCGATTCAAGTTCCCGGACCTGACGTTCAATTTTGTCCGGCAGCAACAGGTCATCGCCATCGAGAAACTGTAGATATTTTCCGCGCGCCAGGCGGGATCCAACATTTCGTCCGCTCGACGGACCGAGATTCTGCTGACACCGATATTGTATTTTCTCGGAGTCCACAAACGGTCGGAGTCGCTCGCGAGTATCATCAGTGGAACCGTTGTCGATAACTATGATTTCAATTGGCGAGTACGTTTGCCCAAGCGCACTCTCGACACAATCGACGATATGCTCGCCACAGTTGAATGTGGGGATAATCACGCTGACCAGTGGCTGATCAGCCGAACTCTCTTTCGCTAAGTTCAAAGTTGGTTGGAACGAGGCTCGGACCGAGTCAGCCTGCCGTCAAATGGAAGGAACAAGGAATCAGTCCTTCGTCGTCGGGTGTCTGACCGATGCCATTTTGCGGAGGCTTGCACACCTCGATTCGACAGGCGGCGTCAATATAATCAAACGGTCCGGCAATCGGATCAGCGATCCATAGACCAAGCATGTAGGTGCCTGGATTCAAATGCAGCTTGTCCAGCGTAAGTCGCAGATTGTTTGAGCCCTCGGTGAGTCGGACAGATTTTCCAAAACTCAGGGTGTCGGCATTTATCAATCTGGTGCCGTGATGATCGCAAATGGTCATTGCCACACTACCTACCGTCCGATCGCAGTCCGATGTGACTTCGAGAGAGACCTCCAACGGCTCTGAAGACATGGCCGTGTCCGTTTCAGCGTCGGGCACAGAATATTTTAGGGCCTTGAAGCGCACGCCTCCCGAGCCTACCCGGTTCGCATGATCGAGGTTGACCCACCTGTCGGCCGGGGCGGTTGCCGTTGAAGTGGATAAATAATCGTCGACGATCGCGTTCGTGTTTCCGTATGCCTTTATTCGGCCCTCTTCAATCCAAAGCGAGTGCGCGCAAAGTCGCTGCACCGCCGCCATGTTGTGGCTAACGAACAGTACCGTCCGTCCTTCGCGGGCAACGTCCCCCATTTTCCCGAGGCACTTCTTTTGAAAGGCGGCATCGCCGACGGCAAGGACTTCATCGACGAGTAGGATTTCCGGTTCGAGATGCGCAGCTACCGAAAAAGCCAGACGCGTGTACATGCCGCTCGAGTAGTACTTAACCGCCGTATCGATGAATTTTTCGATTTCTGCGAACTCTACAATCTCGTCAAACTTGCGCTGAATTTCTGCGCGGCGCATGCCGAGGATCGAACCGTTCAGGAAAATGTTCTCGCGGCCGGTCAGCTCCGGATGAAAACCGGTTCCGACTTCGAGCAGCGAAGCGATTCTTCCCGTGATGTCTGCGTAGCCTTGGGTAGGTTCAGTGATCCGAGAGAGTATCTTCAGTAGCGTGCTCTTCCCTGCCCCGTTGCGGCCGACCACGCCGATAACTTCGCCTCGGCTGACGTCAAACGACACATCCTTCAACGCCCAGATCGTTTCAGCACGGCGGCTGGCGCGCGTGTGATTCCCATTGACTGAACGGTGGCCATTTCCATTTCCGTTGTCGCTGTTCTTCCCGTTGCGAACCAGAAGATGTCGCGCAATACGAAATGGCGCCAACGCTTTGTCGTTGAGCTGGTCGCGCAGAGTTCGATAATACAAAGGCTGCTGCGCGCCGATCCGATATCGCTTACCCAGATTATGGACAGAAATAATTGTTTCCGACACGACCGTTCAAACCACATCGGCGAATGTTCGTTCCATCCGCCGGAAATAGAAGGCGCCAGTGATTAGAACTATGACCGCCACAGTTGACGAAACCGCGATGATTGCGCCCGGGGCCGTGTTCGTTCCCAGTAACGCCCAGCGAAAACCTTCGACGACGCCGGCCATTGGATTCAATCCATAGAGTGTCCGCCAGGGCTCAGGCAGCATGCTGCTCGGATATGCAATGGGCGTCGCGAATAACCACAACTGCGTGACGAAAGTTATGAGATAGCGAACGTCGCGGAACTCAACGTTGAGTGCAGAGAACCACAACCCAACGCCGAGCGACGCGATGAACGCAAGCAGAAACAATAACGGCAGCCAGAGAAAGTTCACCGTCGGCACGATTCCGAAAAAGAACATCATTCCCAGTAGCACTACGAAAGACAGGGCAAAGTCGACTACGCCCGACAAGACCGCAGACAACGGCACTACCAGACGAGGAAAATAGACTTTGGTTATCAGATTTGAGCTGCCGACCAGGCTGTTCGAGGACTGGCTCAGCCCGTTCGCAAAGAACGTCCAGGGAACGAGCGCCGCAAAGCTGAAGATCGGATACGGAATTCCGTCTGACGGCATTTTGCCAAGCTGCCCAAAGAACAGACTAAAAACGATCATGGTGAACACGGGCTGGATGATCGCCCATGCCGCGCCCAACACAGTCTGTTTGTAACGCACCTTGATGTCGCGCCACATCAGGAAGTAAAGCAACTCGCGGTATTCCCAAAGCTCTCCAAGCTTCAACGAAACCCATCCGCGCGACGGTGCAATCCGCATAGTTTGACCGACGGTCGCTCGAGCGATCCGGGCAGGATAAGCAGCATTGGAAACGACTGAACTCATGGTTACGGATGTGGCCGGTAATAACGGCCCAAAAACGGCCTAAAATTACGTTATTTGGCTGGTTATTTAGGCCTTTCTGTTATCATGAACAGGGATCGTCCAGCCCAAAGGGCAAAGGGCGAAGAGAGCTCGGCTAGGTGCCCAGGCAAGCGTTGGCGTGTTGCACTCGGCTCCTGGCTCTAAGCCCATCAGTTCTTCGCCCTTTGCTCTTTGCGCTCAGGACGTTCCTCACTGCTTCAACCACATACGAAACTTCGCTGTTAGTAAGCTTTGCCGATAACGGCAGGCTCACGGTTTCACGGCCTACTCGCATCGCATTTGGATAGTCAGCCGGTTGCCATCCAAACTTCTCTTGATATACCGGGTGTTCGGGAATGCTCAGGTAATGGACACCCACGCCTATATTGTGCGCGGTCATCGCTTCGAGAAACTCATCCCGGCTGACGCCGGCGCGCTCCTGATCGACTAGCAACGTGTACAGGTGATAAGCGTGTCGCGTTTCTGGCTCCGGGGGCGCCGGCAGCGTAACCGGCAGGTCGCTGAAAGCATCATTGTAACGGCTCCAAATTTCTTCGCGTCGTTTCCAGTTTGCCTCCACGCGCCGCAGTTGATGAATGCCGATGGCGGCCTGCAAATCCATCATGTTGCATTTAAAGCCTGACTCGACAACGAAGTAGTGTTTATAACCTTCGTCGCTGAAACGCTTCCACGCGTCTTTGCTCATGCCATGCAAAGCGAGCATGCGAATTCGCGCGAGTTCATTTTCGTTGCGCGTGAGAACCATGCCACCTTCACCCGTGGTGACATTCTTGGTTGCATAGAAACTGAAGCAACCGAAGTCACCGAAGGTGCCGGCTTTGCGGCCGTGATACTCGGTCTCGATTGCATGCGCGCAGTCTTCAATGATTCGCAATCGATGGCGTTCCGCGATCGCTGTAATCGATTTCATGTCGCATGGTCTACCTGCGAAGTGAACGGGGACGATCGCTTTTGTGCGCGGGGTGATACGGCCCTCGATCTCGATTGGGTCAATATTCATCGACTCCCCGTCAATGTCGGCCAGCACGGGCGTCGCGCCCGCGTGGATAATGGCATTCACAGTTGCGCAAAACGTCAGCGGCGTCGTGATCACTTCGTCGCCTTCAGCCAATCCAGCAGCCAGGACACTTAAGTGCATCGCCGCCGTGCATGAGCCCACCGCTGCAGCAAAGGGCTGGCCTTTATAAGCCGCGAATTCTGTTTCGAATTGCGCGACACGCGGGCCCGTGCCAATCCAACCGGATTCCAGACAGCGTACGACTTCGTCGATCTCTTCACGCTCAATTTGCGGTGCGCCAAAAACGATGAAGTCAGGAGACATTGGTTCTAGTCCGGTCGGGCTTGCCGACTTACGCAGGTGATAATTAAGCCGTAGGAGCTGCTTTGTCCCCGCTCGGTTCGTCTGCGTTTTTGTAGTGAGCGTAATACCGGTAACTGTAATAGTAATCGGGCGAACGCGTATCCACGCGATTCAGCACCACACCGAGTATCTTTGCCCCCACGTCTTCAAGTGATTGCTGCGCCCGCATGACGACCTTGCGCGAGCATTGATTCGCGTGCACGACCAAAACCACTCCGTCAGTAATAGCCGAAAGCAATACGCCATCGGTAAACGACGCCATGGGCGGCGAATCAACAACTACATGATCGAAGGTGTTCGTCAGTTCATCCAGCAGCTTTCGCATTTGAGCGGAGCCAACCAGCTCCGCGGGGTTTGGCGGCACCGGACCGGAAGTTAGTAAATACAAGCCGCTCTCAGTTTCTTGTTGCACATAGCTCAAGGCTTCCGCCTCAGACACGTCGCTGGCGAGTATGTTCGAAAGGCCGCGGTAGTTTTCGATGCCAAACGATGCGTGCATTGTCGGACGGCGCATGTCTGCATCAATTACGAGTACGCGAGCGCCCGTCTGTGCCAGCGTGACTGCCAGGTTGATTGCAGTCGTACTCTTACCTTCAGCTGGAACACAGGAAGTCACCAGGATCGATTTAGGAGCATGCCCTGCTGAAGACAGTAAGACGGAAGTACGCAACTGCCGGAAAGCTTCGGCGACCGGCGAACGGTTATCCAAGTCTAGCAGCAGCGCGGGATTGACTCTGCCATTACGACCATTTCCATTTCCATTACCGTTTCCGTTCCCATTGTGACCATTGCCGTTTAAATGCAAGAGTGCGGTCCCGCTGGCTAACTTCTTCTGCTTGATTCCAGCTTTCTTGAGCAAGGGAATGGTTGCTAAAGTTGGCAGCCTCAACACTCGATTAACATCCTCATTCGAACGAATGCTGTCGTCGAGGTATTCGAGCAACGCCGCCAGACAGACGCCGAAAGCCAGCGAGAAAATGAACGCCAGCAAAACACCCTGAAACCGGTTCGGACCAATCGGCGTGCGCGGCGGTATGGCATAGTCTGTAACGTGAAGATTGTTGGGCGTGCCGGCGAGCACGACGTCGTTTTCCTTGGCCCGCTGCAATAAACCATCCAGCAATGTCTTGTTGGTCTCAATTTCCTGCTGAATAATTTTGTAGTTAATGGCCGCCTCGTTTTGCGTGCGCGTAGCGCCGCGCTGCTCTTCAAACGCAGCTCGCAAAGAGTTTTCCCGATCCAGGGCTTCGCGGTATTTCAGTTCGGCCGCTTTTGACTCTGTGGTGCCGGTTTTGGTTCGCGAGTCCTGAATCTCTTTCTCGAGCGCCGCAATCTGTTTTTCGACCTCTTTTACTTCCGGCCACTCTTCGGTGTTATCGACCAACAGCTGAGCGCGCTTCTGCTTCAACATACTGAGTTGCGTCTCAAGATCCCGGGTGCCGTTGTTGATGTTGTTATTCGCGAGAATCTCTGCGGCCGCCGGGTCCTTTTTCACGCGAAACGCTGCTTCGGCGATCTTGCGGTCGTTTTCAGCTTCCAACAGTTGCTTGTTCAAGCTGGCCAGCCGATCGACGACGGTGTTCTGCGACGCATCCAGCGAGAGAATCTCGTGGCTCTTCGCGTAGTTGATTAGCCGCTCTTCGTCGGTGCGAATTTGGCCCTGCAGTTCGGCAATTCGCTGTTGCAGAAAGTCCCCGGTCGTGCTGGTAAACTTTGTCTTCTGCTCGAGATTGGAAAGTACGAACGTATCGGCTATAGCATTGGCAATCTTCGCCGCGACCACTGGATTGGGATGAGTAATTCTGATGCTGATTAGGCGCGTTTCGGTAAACTGCAACCTTTCTTCTTTCACTGGGTCAACCTTGAGCGCGCCTTGAATCGAGTTGACAAACGAACTTAGGCGGGTCGCCTCTTCCAAATCATCGTTCGCGCTGGCCGACGCCACGTCTTTACCAATTAACAACTTGCCTGAGTCAGTTTTCTTCGCTGACGGTTGATTTCCCGAGCCGCCCGGCAGTCCAAACGTGCGCAGCAGCCGCTGCCATGTCGTGTCATTCGTCTGGGAAGTCAGAAAATCGGGGTTGTGTTCAAGGTCCAGCGTCTTCACCACTCGGCGCAACAAGCCCGGCTTGCTGATCAACTGCAACTGCGTGTTGAAGTAAGAAGGATCCTGACCGTAACCCAGAACGATGTTGTCCTTCCCTGTCAGGCCGCTCGCCGGCCCTTCGGTGTCAACCTGGACTTGCGCTTCTGCCGCATAGATGTCCGGCTTTCGTGCCACCATCACGGCTGTGATTGCCGTAACCGCAACTACGATTAGCAGAATCATCCATCGTCGCTTGCTAATTGCACTCCACACGTCGCGCAAGCGCACGCCTTCGTCCATGCGATTCGGCGGCCCATACCCTGAGTATCGGCCGTTGTCGCTTGGCGCAACCGCGGGCAACGATTTGGAAAAGTTATTGATGACCGCCAGCGCTCTGCTCAGTTCCGCCGGCTCTTTCTTGTTATGCTCGTCCATTCCCAACTCCTTGTGAGGGTTTGTGAACTGTAATGTCAGCTATTACGGGATTACTCGAACCGGAAGTTGCCCGACACTCGGTACAACAGCGCCCAGGAGACTGCGCAGAAGCCGCTTCGTGCCGGAAACCGGAACGTCTATGACATCGTTCGCGACCAGCGCGACGTCCTGTGTTTGGTTCTTTTCGATAGAAGTCAGATCGACAGTGATTTCCTGTTTTTCTGTGCCGTTGACTTGTCTGATGATACGAATCTTGTCTCTCTTGGTGCTGGGCGCTGTGCCGCCGGCCATCGCTATGGCTTTTGAGAGAGTCAGCGGCTCTTTCAAGGGGATCGCAGTCGGCTTCATAACATTGCCAATGACAAAAACCTGATCGGCTTGTGGCACTGAGATAATGTCGCCGGGCCGCACGACCGGGTTTGCTTCAGCCGTTCCGTGCAATGTGTCATTCAATTTGTACGTGGTGAAGGCCCCCGTTTCAGTGATTGATGCCCCGGCCGACTGTTCGCAAATCATGCCACCCTCAGCATGCACGACTTGAATCGTCTGGCCGGCTGTCTCCGTCGGTCCGCCCACCAGGCTCATCAGCTCAAGCAAATGCACTTGCCGCTGCAGTTTGAATTGCGCGGGATTGCGGACTGCGCCAATCACGGCAACGGGCTGCGACTGAAACTCTTTGACGAAGACATCGACGTGCGGATCGCGTTTGTATTTCAGGTAGAGCTTCGCGATTCCTTGAGCGAGTTCCGCTTCCGTAAGGCACGCCGCGGGAATGTCATCATCCAACATCGGCATCCGAATATGACCGCTTTGATCAACTCGGACAGCCTCGCGCGATAGCTCAGGCGCTCTGGCGACGCGCACCTCGAGAACATCCCCCGGTCCAATCCGATAGCGCATATCCGTGGTGTTATCGCTTCGATGGCTCGCTTTCATGTCCACCGCTGTGCTGGCGACGGCCGGTTGCGCGTGCAACGCTTGCAAGCCGCAAAGGCAGATGCACACCAAAATCATCGCTTTAAATTCGAATCTCATGATTTAACCTCTTCTGATTCGTGAGCATTATTCGGCGCCAGCTTGCACGCGATTTCTTGTGCATGCGGTACCCGGGAGGGAAGCCTCTCTCGCGAGGCTGCATTCGTTTAGCGGAGGGCTTCAAAATTGTCTGGATGCAAGCCCTGCGTGCTTATGGGTTGTTACGGAGTCTTAGTGTCTGAAGGGTGTGTGCCGGAGAACGTCGGGATAAACGCGGGGACGATAAGACGGAGCCGTTGAAGGGTCTTTCCGAAGCTAGTCGAAAGTCAGTAAACCATTACCCCCCGAACACCTCGATCGCTCTTTACAACCTCAGACGAGAATTCTCAACAGACTCTCACTTCCCGCGTGGCGAGCCAAGGTGACGGATTACTGGGGCCTTCACTCCAAATGGAGTGAAAGCTGGATCGGTTGCCGGATGCAATGGGGCCAACGCGAATTCTCACACATGCGGCCGGCAGGCCAAAACCAGTTGAATAGGAGGCCTCACTCTAGAGAAAGAACAAACTCGTGTCAATGGAAATAGTGAGCGCCCTCTGAAAACAGCTGCGAACGCCTAGTAAAAAGGACGAAAGGGCTCAAATCTCCATCTCAGACACCTAGATCAACAATGTATTGACTGGAAAAACTGCCAGATGCTAGTGTTGATCGTCAGCGTCCCAGCGGGCGCTTCTAGTCGGCATGCCGCTATCCAGAACGGTAGCCATTAAATCCACACCTCAACCGGATACCAGCATTCACCAGGTTGCCGACTAGGCCTTATAGCCTTACCGCTCTCGTTTCCCTGTCTTGCCCGCCTCTCAGAGAGGAACCAGATGTCCAAGATACCCCCACGGCTGGGCGCAGCCATCACTGCTGCCTTGCTGCTAATCACTCAGACCGGATACGTTTTCTCCCAGCGGCTTGAAATAGCGTCCTTAACCACACCGAGCGCAACTTCGTCCGTGCCACGATCCGGTGGAGGCGTTGGTTCGCCTGCGGCGGTATTAGCACAGTTCGACGCCGCCGAGTCGAAAGTCCGTGAAGCGCTGAATCAACACACATTCAAACGCGACGTTACGCTGCAAACCATCGGCCCAAATGGCGAAGTAACCGGCGAGTACGTGCGCAACTCACAATTCATCTTTGACAATAGCGGTCGCAGAATCGAACGCGTGCTGTTTCACCCGAAGTCCACAATTCGGGAAATGCGGATCACGAAGGAAGACATTCAGGATCTTGCGGGTGCGCAACTCTTAGGTATCGATATCACTGAAAACGGCAAGTACAATCTGACCTATGTCGGATTTGAAGCAGTCGATTCTCAGCAATTGATTGCGATGGACGTCACTCCTCAGGTGACTCCGGATCCTAATCACATGAGCCAACGGTTTTTTGTTGGCCGTATTTGGCTCGATCCAAACACCTATCAGATCATCAAGATTCGAGGCGTAGTTGAGCCGCAAGGCAAGCAGCGGTTTCCTATGTTTGAAACTTGGCGCGCTGCGGTGAAGGGGCCGCTGGCATTTCCGGTTCGCACCGAAGCTGATGATGTTCTGCATTTCCGAGAACGCGATGTCCATTATCGAATAAAGGTTCGATACTATGATTACCAACTATTTGGCAGCCGCGTTAGCGTCACGGAGGTTAATGATGCCGTTCCGGAAGAAAGCACACCATCCAAGCCGCCACTGCAGAACTCCTCTTCTCCAATCAATAACCTGAAGGGTCTTGGCAGCCCACCACCAGCGCCAATTCTAAAAAGTTCGACTGCGGGCGACTCGCGAATTAGTTCAAGCCGCCAAATGGAAAGCTGCGAAGAGAATCGTGACGCGCCGCCAGTGGGCGCCTATCACTGGCCGGCGGATGCGACCGTAAAGGTTTTCTTTATGCGCAATTTCTTCACCCCTGAGCAGCGGACGGCCGCATTGGAAGCAATGGCCAGTTGGAGCGAAGCCAGTGGAGAAATCGCCTCTGGCGTTACCTTCGTCGATGCGGGCGAGACTGACGCGAAGCAAACCTGCGAAAGTTGTCTCACTATCCGTCGCAAGGATGTGTTGAAGCAGGACCGTTATCACTACGCGTTCTTCTATCCGATGAACCGGGTAGATCGCCTGCTGATCTCCGCCTGGATTGACTTGGATTTTGGGATCAAGAAGCCCGAGGCTCTGAAGAGTTTTATGGCGCACGAACTCGGGCACGGCATGGGACTATGGGACTGCGTCTCGTGTAAGAAAAAGCACACGATCATGAACGCTTTTCCCGGTCTCAATAAAGACAACGGCCTCCAGGCGCCGTCGCGCTGCGACCTTGCAACTGTGCGCGGAGTTTACCAGCAAGAACGAATGACCGCGCGAGCATCCTTTGGTAGCGCTAACGCCAATTCCACCGTTTCTGACGCCGCTAAGCTAGCGTCTGGAGCCGCAGTTCAAAGAGTCAATGCGTCAGCAGAGGCCGCGCCTTCCTTCTCGAAGTCTGCTGGACAGCAAAATGGCGTGGGCACCGTAAACCCTAATTCACCATCACGTGGAAACTCGCTGTTCGCCGGACCGCGACGTTCCCCTGCTCCCATCTCCTCAATTTTCAACATCGACCATCCGAACTTCAGTGATTTCAGCGGATGGCGAACGCGACGCTTCTAATATGAACTCCAGGCTTGTGTTCCTGATTGCCGCGCTGCTCGCGCTGGCAACGCCGACGACTCGCTTCGTCAGCGCTAAATTGGAGCGAGAGTTGACACCTTGCCGCATCGGCGAGCAAGCGCCGCCGATCGGCTTTTGGACGTGGCCGCAGAATACCCGGGTCAAGGTACACATTCGCGCCGGTGATTTCTCTTCTGAGGAACTCCCTCACCTGTTAGCTGCGCTCAAAAATTGGAACGATGTTTCCGAAGCTACGACATCCGGCGTCCGATTCGAATATGTCGGTGAGGCTGCGCAAACACTGGATTGCGTCGGTTGCCTGACCGTAATCCGCGGCGCGGTTTTCGACGGGAAGCGACGACACTTAACCGAAGTGCATGTCTATAGCGCGAATCATAATCAATTGATCACTTATGCAGTAATCGTCGTCGATCCACGTTTGACTGATCCGAAGGCTCTGACGGAGGCGATGGCCCACGAACTCGGCCATAACCTTGGGCTCCTGGATTGTTACGAGTGCAAAAAGAAGTCTACGGTGATGACGAAGTTTAGAGAGATCAATGTGCCGAACAATATGGCGCAGCCTACAGCGTGCGACATCGCACAGGTGAAGCAAGCCTACACCGAGTTAAAAGTCCGAGTACGACCGTCTCCGAAATTTGGTTTGGCAGAAGATGAAGGTGAAGAGCCTGTGGATGACGACACCCCGATAATCGTTCCGAAGCCTTGAGCGATTCGCTTTTTGTTATCGTTTGGTGAGACGAAACCCGTCCAGCCACAAGCGCCCAAAGATAGGACATGGGTTGGTTAGACAGCTTTGACGTTCGACAACGATTTGAACGGCTTGCGCCGGTCCTGAGGCAAAGGTGATGACGTACTCGCTCCACGCGCCGCTTGTTCCGCCGAACGTTTGCGACTGCGCAATGTGATTGCGTGAGAGCGGCTCAAGCACTGACACCTGCGGCAAGCCAGCGCTGACGATTGACTCCGGTCGCGCCGAAAAGTGCAATTCATATTGGGTTTGCGGCGCGACTAAGATTATTTGCGATAACATTGGGACACCGACAGGAGCGCTTCCTGTAAATTCCAACTTCAAAGCCGATTTACCTTCGGCCGGCATTTGCGTGTCCAAAGTGAAACGCACGCCCTCAAGGCTTTGTGGCGCATTCCAATCAAAGCTTGCAGCGCCCAAATCGACTTCCTTTTCAAATCCTGGATTGCGCACGATGTCAGGCTGAATTCCTTCCGGGTTGTCCACTTTCCACAGTTCGGCCGCCGCTGCGAAGTTTCCAGCTTCTATCAGGTGCTGCACATATGCGCGTCGATCCGGCTCTGCCTCCGCACCAGACATCGCAAAGTGTCTGATAGCTGGATCGATCTGTTGTTGCTCCTTAAAGAATCTCGCGAGCGCCCAATGCTGTTCGGGCGTCGTGGGCAACAGCGCTTGTTCTACGAATTGGACGTTGTTGGAAGATACACGCCACGCCAGATCGATTATGCCTGGCAGCAGAGATGGATCACTGATGCCGGCAAGCCGCAACTCGGAGAACGCTTCTGTTGTTTGCCCGGACCTGAGAAGTAAGTTGCCAAGCTGATAATGCGGCTGTGCGTAGGCCGGCGCGAGCGGAATTGCCCGCCGAGCCGCCGCAATTGCCGTATCAGCATCACCTGCCAGCTCAAGCGCGCGAGCGTAGCTGAGCCATAGTGCATAATCATCCGGTCGCTCTCGCACAGCTTCATAGTGTTCGCG
>DATNEI010000152.1:0-65042 GCA_035606795.1 Pyrinomonadaceae bacterium | reverse complement strand
AACGACGTCGCGAAGAACATGCTTTCGCTGTCGAGCTTCGGCAATCTGCCGTACTTCGCGGGGCGAAAAGTCTACGGTTTCATAACGGGACGCCGCGGCATCGATCTGAATCAGCCTTCGCGTGTGCGCAGTTATTCCGAGCTAAAACTCATGCTGGCTTTGACCTCGGATATCAATCCGAGACTGCGCGAGGAATTGGAAGAGCGTCTGGAAGCAGTTTCGATTAATCCGATGGCGAACGACGGCGATAGCGAAATTGAATTGGCGCGCAAACAATACGAGGCACTGGTTGCATTCGCGCTCCGAGATAACGGGTTGCCGGCTAAAGTCGAACGCGATCGTCGTGAAGAGATGGTCTCGCTGGTTCATGGACCCGCAGCGCAGTTCTTCTTTGGTCTCGGGAACATCCTGACTTTCGGCCATTACGTGCACCGTGAAGATGCCACGCCGGAGCTGGAACAGCGCCTGGAGCTCGCGCGGCGGATTCAATTCCACACGCAGTTTCTTGATCGCGCGGCGAAGTCATCGCCGCAAATTGAAGTGGCGTGGGACATCGCCACAGTGCAAAAGTCTCTCAAGTTTCTGGCTGATAACGCGGCGGCGGCGAACGGCTCGGCCGCCAAAGTCGCCGCCCGCGTTTTTCAACGCACGACGGATGACCAGTCGCGTACGTTGTGCCTCGACGTGCTGTCACGCATTAACGACAAGACCGCGCGCAAAGAAATGCTGCGCATCTTTCGCGAGCAGCCTCCCCAGTCCGAATGGCGTGCCGTGGTAGCGGCTCGTCTGCGCAAGGCGGTCGACGAGGCTGACCAAATCAAGGCTCACGAGGCGAATTCCGTGATAGCGGAAATCGGCGGCCGGCCTTAGGTTTTCTTTTTTTGTAGCCCAGCCCCAAAGGGTGGGGACTGGGAAAAGTTTTTATGTCGCCCAGGTATTTATGCCTGGGAACACTTTTTAGAAAAGCGTTTTCATGGGCCGCGTAGCGGCCAAATGTTTATAGGGATGAGTTCTGAAAGCTTCTTTCGCGCGAAGCGAAACCGATATTTCGCTTCGCGCGAGAGATTTAATGCTCAAGACGTGCGGTTCTATAAACATTGTGCCCCTCCGGCGCTTCGGTCGCGGCAACTTACGCTGGCACGCACTTGCCTCACTGTTCTTGTCGGACTTCTTCTCTTTTTCTCAACCTACGCCCAGGCCAAACGCGTCGTCATCTTGAAAGTAGACGGTCTGCCTTACGACACAGTCGACCGGTTTGTGCACGAACGAGATCCCCAAACGGGTAAGAGTCGCCTGCCCTGGTTCGACTACATCTTCTATCAAAATGGCGCCCGGCTCACGAACTTCTATGTGCGCGGCATGAGCTTGTCGGCGCCATCATGGTCGCTCATCGACACGGGGCAGCACCTGCAAATCAAAGGCAACGTCGAATTCGATCGATACATTTTTCACACCTACGACTATCTGAATTTCGTTCCCTTCTATTTCAAGCAGGCTTACCGCGGCAATGTGGACATGCCGGGAACCGAAGTAATCGATTCACTCGGCCTGCATCTGCTGATGGACGCGTACGACAACTATCAGCGGCTGCCTGGCTCGCAGCTGTATGGACGCGGCGCGCGGCTGGCCACTTTGCAGCGCGCCGGCCAGGCCGAGTTTGGGAAGAACCCGATTCAACTGGCTGAGGAATTCCTCACCGGTCTCGATCTCCGCAACGCAGTCTTTGGCCAGTACGAACGCGAGCTGATCGATTCTCTCGGTGATCCTCGGGTGCAGTATCTGGATCTCTTCGACATGTCGTACGACCACGCCGCGCACCACACAAACGATGACGCGTCGCACTTGCAGGTGCTGCGCGAACTCGATGCGCGCCTGGGTCGATTTTGGACCGCGATTCAAAAGAGTCCGCTGGCCGGCGAAACCATCTTCATCGTCGTGTCGGATCACGGCTTCAACAGCGACCCCAAAGTGCTGAGCCAGGGATTCAATCTCGTGAAACTGCTCGGCAGTCGCGAAGGCGGCGCTCATCACGTGATTACCAAGCGCCGCTTAATGATGGATTACGCGATCAAAGGCATCAATCCCTTCGTTCCACCGATTACCACGACCACCTCGCAGAGCTACTATCTGAAAGGCCAGAGCACGGACTATCCGACTGCCTTGCTCGACTTCGACGGCAACGAACGTGCGGGACTGCATCTGAGAAATACCGACCTCAACGAACTTCATATCCTCTTACAGCAGTTGCAGCGCAAAGATCTATCGCCCGAGCTGCGCACGGCCGCGACCAATACCTTCTTTGCTGTCATCGCGCGAGACCGGGCGGCCTGGGTTCCTGATCTCGATCAACTCGAAAAGGAAATCGGCGCCTTGCATCGCGCGATCGAAGCAGAAGACGGGCGTTGCAAATCACAGCCAAAGAAATTCACTGATGAGGATCGCGAGATGGGACGCGACGACAACGCCCGGCGCACCTGTCTGCACGTCACGCAGTGGACCGAACTGGAAACGCATTACGCCGGGTACATCGCCACCATGCGCGCTCTGTTGGCTTTGAATCCCGATACCCTGCAGCCGGCAAAACTCCAGATTCCGGAATTCATCCCCAGGAGTTCGATGGGCCAGCGCAACACCGTCTATGCGCTGCAAAACTATATCGTCGGCCTCGGTCCTTCAGGTCTGGTTTTGAATGGCGATGGTTCGCTCGATCTCGATCGCACGTTCGTGCGCCTAAACTATTACGATCTGCTCAAGCGACAAACAGTCAGGAACAACGTTCAGCCGGGTATCTCGAACCAGCCGGTGGATTTTCTGGCAACGCGAATTCCGCGTGAAGCGATCGCGGCGCTGCTGCCGCCCGAGGCTCAGCCGGATGACGATGTGATTTGGCTGTACGCGGGTCCCGAGCGTCAGGCGCTCTTGCTCGCGCGCGGCGAAGCAAACGGACAACTGCAGTTGCGATATCTGCCGATCGCCAATCTGACCCAGGACGCGAGCGGCACAATCCATTTCGACCGTATTAATTGGCAATCCGATCTGCCGCTGAAAATTCTGGAAGATGCGCGCCTGGAAACGCCTGAAGGCGATCGCACTAAGTGGCTCAATGATTGGCACACCGACGTCGAATGGTTGCGCGCACTGCATAAGACGCAATACTCTAACGGGCTGATTGGGCTGCACGAGCAGTTTATGCAATTCGTGGCGCCGGCCACCGACGTCAATGCTAAAGGCATTTCTGAAGACGAACGGCTGCTGCGCAGTCTGCGCCGCCGCCAAAGACATTTAGCCGAGACTGACCTGCAGATTTTCGCGAACAATCATTGGAATTTCGACGTGCGCGGTTTTAATCCCGGCGGCAATCATGGATCGTTCTTTCGGATTTCGACGCACGCGACTTTCATGCTGGCCGGCGATGGCGTGCCGCGCGGATTAGCGGTGACTGATCCGTACGACAGTTTGAGCGTGGTGCCCACGATTCTGGCGTTGACGGGAAATCTTCAGAGTGACAGCACGCCCGCAGAGAATCTGGTGAAGCGTGGGTTCATTAAGTTTCCGGGGCGCGTGATAACTGAGATTACGGGTCAGCAGTCTGGCGCAGCGCATAGTCAATGACCGATTCAACCAAATCCGCTCGTAACAAACGCCTGGTCGCGTGGGGACAGGCCGTCGCCTTCATTCTCGGCGCGCTGCTGCTGTGGTATGTCGTGAAGCGCGTTGGCGTGCAGCCGATCTTCACCGCGTTGAGTCGCGTCGGGTTCGGGTTTTTCATCATTGTCGCGCTGAACGGCCTGCGTCACGTGCTGCGCACCATCTCGATGCGCATTTCGGTGCCTGCCGAACATCGTCGTTTCAGTTTCATGCAGGCATTTGCCGCCAGACTCGGCGGCGAATCCATGAGCTTTCTCACTTTCGCTGGTCCGCTGTTGGGCGAGCCGACCAAGATCGCCCTCCTGCGCAAGCGCGTGCCGCTGGTGCACGGCGTGCCGGCGCTGGTCGTCGATAATCTGCTCTACAACTTGTCAGTCGTGTTGATGATTTTCGGCGGCGCGTTGCTAATGCTGTTCGCGTATGCTGTGCCCCCGGTCGCGCGCGAACTGCTGATCGTAATTGCGGCGATTGCTTTCCTGGGCCTGGTTGCGACCGTGCTCGCCACCCGTCGCCGCGCAACTTTGATCACCGCCCTGATCGACAAACTCGCGCGCAAAGGCTTTCGCCCGCGCTTCTTGCGCACCCAAAGACATCATATCTATCGGGTCGAGCTGACTGTCTATGCGTTTTTCAAGCGACGACGTGGGGCCTTCTTGACGATGTGCGCCCTCGATATCGCTTCTCACGTCAGCAGCGTCGTCGAAGTTTTAGTGACGCTGCGGCTGCTGGGTTACACCTCGACAGCCGGCGCGGCTTACATCATTGAGTCCTTGACCAAAGTAATTAACTTCGCGTTTGGCTTTGTGCCCGGCACGATCGGCGTCTATGAAACCGGCAACGGCATCATTCTGAGGACGCTGGGCTATACCACCGCCATCGGTCTGGCGCTGGCCATTGTGCGCAAAGCGGCCATCATTTTCTGGACGGTGATCGGTGTTTTCGTTTTGACCTGGCGCGCGGTGCCCAATGCGTGGGCCAGCCTTTTGCATCGCAGTCCGCGCCTGCAGAAACTCGCCGACAGTCTTGTGCTTTCCAACATTGCGCATCGGCCCGCGCGCACTGCGGTCAGCATCGCAGGAATTGCGCTCGGCGTTCTGCTCGTCGTCTTTACGGTGGGACTCGCACACGGAATGTTGCGCGAGCGTGGCCGGCGCGAGGCGAACATTAACGCAGAAATTCTCCTGCGCCCGGCCGGGACCATCGGCCTCAGCGGCGCGCAATCATTCACCATTCCGGTGGCGCACGCAGGTGAGATTAAACGTATCGCGGGTGTGCGCATGGCGGTGCCGATCGGTCAGGGTCTGGATCGCAGCGACAGCGGCTTTGGCTCGCGGCTGATCGAGGGAATTCGGTTTGATGAGTACGCCGCGCTCACCGGCCTGACGATTCGCGAAGGCCGCAAGCTCGACAAAGGTGACGAAGTGATTGTCGATGCCGCGTGGAAGAACGAACATCAGGTTGAAGTTGGTTCGACCATCATGCTTTACGAACGGCCGTTTCAAATCGTCGGCATTTACGAACCTCCCGGCGGCGGCCGCCTGAAAATTCCTTTGGGCACGATGCAGGACCAGGTTGGCAGTGAGAATCGCTGCAACGCAATCCTCATCGCCTGCGAAAATCCGGCGCAGCAGGACGAGGTCGCCGCCCGCATCAAGGAAGCATTCCCCGACGATCAAATCATCTTCACGCGTGACCTGCCGGAGATTTACATGTCGAGCCTGCCGGCGCTGAACGTCTTTCTGAAAGTCGTGATCGGCGTCGCTGCCACCATCAGCATGCTGGTGATCCTTTTGGCGATGTATACCACCGTCACCGAACGCACTCGGCAAATCGGCATTCTGAAATCGCTCGGCATGTCGAAAGCATCCATCGCCTGGGTCATCGAACAGGAAGCCATTTTGGTCAGCGTACTCGGCGTTTTTATCGGCGTCGTGCTCACCCTGCTGCTGCGCGCGACCGTCATGCGGTCCACGTCTCTGATCGTGGACATCGAGCCAAAATGGATTGCGATTTCCCTGATCGTCGGATTGATCGGCGGCTCCATCGGCGCACTCTATCCTGCGCTGCGCGCCGCCCGCCAGGATGCAGTCGAAGCGTTGAGCTACGAGTGAATCAGGCCCCGGCCTATCTGCACGATTTGTCCGTCCAGTGCGGTATTATGAATTAGAACTGACGGATAATGAGTAGTTAGCGTGCTGATTCCTAAGAGCCAGGGGGTGGTATGAATTATGGATCGGACCCCTCGAGACCACCGTTGTTCCGGCTCCCTCATCCAGTGTCGAATTTATCGAGGTACGCGCCGCATAACACATCGTTGGACGCCGAGCCAAAGGCACTGAGGAGCCGACATGACCCAACCAGAGATTTCCGGCATCTCGCCCTTCTTTATCGTCAGCGACGTGCCGTCATCGCTGGCGTTTTACCGGGACCGGCTGGGATTTGAGATCACTTTCGAGGGACCGGAACCTGACGATATCTTCTTTGGCATCGTGCGCCGGGGCGGTGCGCAGATCCTGATGAAAGCCATTGGCGTCGCTCCAGTGCCGAACTGCGCGCGCGACATCAAACAAGGCATCGCCAAATGGGACGCATTCGTTTCCGTTCCTGATCCTGATGCCCTGGCGGCCGAATTTGCTTCGCGCGATGTCCAATTCTTTGAGCCACTGAAGGACACGCATGACGGTTTGCGAGGATTTGAAATCAGGGATGCAGACGGCTATATCTTGTTCTTCGGCCGTCCGAAAAAATAAGAACGATCCGGTCAACCCTTCAAGAGCACATAAGGAATTTCAGATGACCGGCGTTAGAGTACCGACTTCAGTCGGGCATTTTTGCGCGTTAAATTAGAAGTCAACTAGAGTTGGTACCGTAACGCCGCCAATTAAGAATCGCCTGAGAGATGCCTGGCAAGAAGAAACCACTGATCGTCATTGGGCTGGCGTTGTTGGCCGGCGTCGTCGTTCTGCTATTCCTGAAATGGCGAAGCAACCAGATGAATACCTTGAGTCTTGCGGGCGCGCCGGATGGATCATTCGTCATGCAGGTTGAGAAGCCTATCCTCTCTCTCCGTGCGCCGTGGGAAGTACCTCGCGCCGTCTTCGGAGATAGAGACCCGGACTTGCGGCTGAGGCAGACAAGCCCGGGCGTGAAATTCGCTACAGTCACGCCCCAACACTTCGAACTCGCTGCTGACGGCGGTTGGGATCTGATAATCGAGAGCGACGGCAAAGGCCGAGTTACAGAAGGTACGCGATTGGTGTTTCCAATTTCATACGGCGGCGGTAGTCATATATTCAGCTGCCGGCACGCGGACCCGGGCGTCGGCTATTTCAATACTACCGCGCGCGGTGACAGGCTTGACGGCAACTTTCTCCTTAAAGTGACGCAGTGCAAGAACGTGGTATCGGGAAAGAACACCTCAGGATTGCCGCCCTTCCCCGTCCGTGGCAACTTCAAGGGCTTGCCTCTGACGAGGGTCAAGGACGACGCGAATAGATGACCTACCGCACGCGTTTATTCGGAATCGTTTTCCTCGCTGGATTCATCGGTGTTCTTTCGACAGTTTTGATTGACCTAAACGCGCTTGTAGCGGTCTTGCCCGTTGCCGCCGGAAAGCCCCTGCCGATGTCGCCATGGTTAATCAAACTCGTAAGTCTAATCCAGCCGACGGTGATTTTGGGTGCAGCGGCCTGGGTCGGAGTTTTGCTAACGGAGAAAGTTAGACTCTCAGCTCCGGCGTTCGAGGCTCTTGCGCGCCGCGACAGTTTCATCGCAGCACTGCGCCCGCAGATCATTTCCGGCGTGGTTGGTGGAGTAATCGGCGCCGCGGCCGTGGTTTCAAGCTGGATTGTGGCAAGATCAATATTACCACCGGAATTTGTCGCTCGCGCCGAGCAGTTCAATCGTTTGCTTCCCATCCCGACTCGATTACTCTCTGGCGGCATTACGGAAGAAGTCCTTCTGAGATGGGGTTTGCTGACGCTCCTGGTTTGGGCGGGCTGGAAACTTTTCCAACATGGCAATGGGAGACCGGACACAAGATATTTTATTGGCGCGATCCTAATATCATCTATTGTCTTTGGCATAGGCCATTTGCCTATAGCAGCGGCGCTCGGCAGCATTTCGCTCCCAATCGGACTCTACATCGTCACAGCTAATTCAATATTTGGACTGATAGCCGGCTACCTCTACTGGCGAAAAGGGCTCGAAGCATCAATCATTGCGCACATGTTTACGCATCTCGGAATAATTGGGGCCGCTTACGTTACCCGATAATGCTGAATCGCTAAACTCATTATGACCTTGAAACATCTTTTCTTTGACGACTATTCCGAAGGGGCGCATCCGCGCATTTTGGAAGCACTGCAGCGGACCAACCTGCAGCAGGAACCCGGCTATGTGATGGATTCGTTCGCCGTTGAAGCGACCAGGCTGATTCGAGAGAAATTTGGTAGTCCGGAAGCTGATGTTCACTTCGTGGCGAGCGGCACGCAAGCAAATCTTTGCGTGCTGTCGGCGATGTTGAAGCCGTGGGAATCAGTGATTGCCGCGGAGTCGGGTCACATCAATACGCATGAAACCGGCTCGATCGAGGCAACCGGTCACAAGATAAATGCGGTGAAGGGCCAGGATGGGAAAGTACGACCGCATGAAATCCAGGACATGGTAGAGATGCACGATTTCGATCAGATGGTTCTTCCGAGGGCTGTGTATATTTCGCAATCGACGGAACTCGGTACCGTTTACACGACTGCGGAGCTAACCGCGTTATCCGAGAAGTGCAAGGAGCATGATCTCTATCTGTTTGTCGACGGCGCGCGATTGGGGGCAGGGTTGACCGCGAAGAACGGAGATTTAGATCCACCAAAGTTTGCGACTCTGGTCGATGTGTTCTATATCGGCGGCACGAAGAACGGGGCGCTGATTGGAGAGGCGATAGTCATCGTCAATCCGCGGCTCAAAGATCACTTTCGCTTCAATCTGCGACAGCGCGGCGGCCTGCTCGCCAAAGGACGCGCCGTCAGCCTGCAGTTTCAGGAACTGTTCCGTGACGAGTTGTATTTCGATATTGCGCGTCACGCGAATCTTCTGGCGCAACAGTTGGCTGCCGGTATCAAAGAGTGCGGCTATCAACTCCTGGTCGATGCCCTGACGAATCAGGTGTTTCCGATTTTTCCGAACGAGCTAATCGAGCGGCTGCAAAAGGACTACGGATTTCATTTCTGGGAAAAATTCGATGAGGAACGATCGGTCGTGCGGCTGGTAACTTCCTGGGCCACGAAAGAATCAGATATCACGGAGTTTCTGAGTGCACTAAAGAAATGAAAACTCGCATCTTCGCATTGGTGATCATCTTAATCTTCGCTGGTCTTACTTACCTCGGGTGGCACCAATTGCTTAGTGAAGGTCGTTATCCATTCAAACTCGCGGCATTCGGCCCGGTGGGAATCGTCGGTGGACTTTTCATGCTGCTGTTCCCTGGCAAAGCGGGAAAGCCCGAGACGACAAAGGACAAAGTCCTCGTGTTGCTGGTCTTCGGCATTGGCTTGTTAGCAGGGCTGGTGAATTGGTATCTAATGGATCCTGGTTTCTTCGCGAAATAGCTGACACCTTCCGTCAACTAAACCGCCAGTTGCTTCATCAAACCGGCTAGGCCCCCCGTAACGTCATCGTGAAGGCAATACAGAAAAAGGCAACCGCCGAAAGATACTCTGCGGATCAGAGACGGGTTCTGATCATCGCCGACGAGCCAGACTCTGAACTCGCATCTTTGTTGGAGTCTTCAGGCTTCCAAGTCGTCGGTACGTCGACCGCCGCCGCCACGCCGGTTTTGCTAAGCCGCGCTCGGCCGCATCTGATCATTGCGAACACCAGGATTCGCGGACTGTCGATCGACGAGTTGGCACGGATTTTCAATCAGGGTGACGATGATTTGCCTTTCATTGTCGTGGGTGAGAAACCTGCGACGCTGGGATTGAGACAGGCTGCGATGACCGCGGGTGCGGCAGATTACTTCCAGCTTCCGGAACAATTCGAGCTGCTGACACTGCGCGCGAAACAATTGATCAAATCGCGCCGGCGGATGAATCAGCTTCGCGGCGAAGCTGACCTCGACACGTTGACGGGGCTGGCAAACCGGAGGCGCTTTCGCGTCGCGTTATCGCGCGAGCTGGAAAGGTGGCGCCGGTATGGAACGCCGTGCGCCTTGCTGCTGCTCGACATCGATCACATGAAAAAGATCAATGACACGTATGGGCATCCCGCGGGTGACCGCGTGCTGCGAGACATCGCGGAGACTCTGTCCAAAGTTTGTCGCGATAACGACATTGCGGCCAGGTTAGGCGGCGAAGAATTTGCCCTGCTCTGCGCCAACGTAGATGCCACCCGAGGTGAGCTGGCGGCGAAACGACTGCACGAGGTGCTGAGGCAGCAGGACATCGAAGGCGTGGGACACATCACGGTTAGCATTGGAGTGGCCGCTTGTCCTGAGCACGCGGATTCCGAACGAACGTTATACGCCGCAAGTGATAAAGCCCTGTACGTGGCAAAGAACGAGGGCCGCGATCGTATTGCCGTCGCGCCGCTGCTCCAGCAAGAACTGCCCGCAGTTGAACATCGGAACAAGTAGCTGACTTTCCCGGAATGACGCATAATCTCTCGAGCAACCACACGTCCACTGAAAGGAGAGAGATGCGATGACAATCCGCATGAATTATTTTGCTCTCTTGTTTTCGATTTTTGTGCTCGTCGTAACCGCCGCCGGCCAAACGACGTCGAAGCCGAATCCAATCAATGATGGCTCAACTGAACCCGTCGCCACCCAACTGGGCCTGTTACGTCACGCGGTGCAGTCTCTCGATGCGACCCTGGGCGACATTTCGGACAAGTTCCTGCCGCTTTACGCAAAGGCAAAAGAAGCTGAAGCCGAAAATGAAAACAGAATCTCTGGGCGGCTGGCGTTGCTAACGCAGGCCGAGCAGCGCGCGGAACTTTTGCGGCGACAGCTTCTCGAATTAATCGAGAAGGAAACCGCGTACCGAACGCGTATCGCCCAAATTGATGAGGACATGCGCCCCGAGAACATTGAGCGTACTCTCAATCCCTACGGCACGACGCGCACCGCCGAATTGCGCGACAACCGGCGGCGTGTTTTGGAGAACGAACGCAAAGGCCAGGAGAATCTTCTGAACGTGGCAGCGTCGGCGCATATGCGACTGGAAGAGGACGTGCGGCAAGCGGATGATCTCGTGCGCAGGCTCCGTCAGAAGTTGATGCCTGAGATCGACCGTGCGATCGACAAAATCAATTCTGAAAAGCCGTAATCTCTTCTCAGATGCCTCGTCATAAATTCGCCACCGCCATCACCTGCATTGACGGACGCGTCCAGCAGCCGGTCGCTGACTGGATGAAGCTCCACGCGAACTGCGAATACGTCGATCTGATCACCGAGCCGGGGCCTGACAAAGTACTGAGTTCGGAAACAACCTATGTGGTTGATGAAATCATTCGCAAGGTCAGTTTCTCGGTTAAGTATCATGAGTCTCCCGTCGTCGCCTTGTGTGGTCATCACGACTGCGCGGCGAACCACTCGAACCGCGAAGAACATATCGAACAGATCAATTTAGGCGTGCAAGTGCTGCAATCCTATACCTTGAATGTGCGTCTGCTCGGGTTGTGGCTTAACGAGTGGGGGTCAGTCGAATTGGTTTGCGACACTGAACAGCGCGAGAAGCTCGAAGTGCGGCTGTGACGCTGCGCTGCTGCTTTGGCTAAAAAAAGGAAATTCGCACTCGTCCGCGAACGCGGACAAAAAAATGCGGCATCGCAAATTTGGGCAAACTCGCGAGAATCGGCGGCAACGTACAACCCCAACACTAACATCTCTCCTCTACTTCGGAGCATGACCGTGATTCGGACAATATTCTTTACCCTCGCTTGTCTCATTTTCAGCGCGTTCGTAATGATCACGGTCTCTGCCCAGACGTGGAGCGCGAAACTTGACGATACAGTGCGCTTCTATCAACCGACCGACATTGGCGCAATCGTCGTTGGCACAAAGAAATCTCTGTACGCAGTTGATAGCGCTACGGGCGACATTCTGTGGCGGCGCAAAAACGCGTCGCTGGATGAAAACGACGTCGCGCCCGTACCCGGCACGGATTTGGTTTTGGTGAGCTTTGAAAAAGATCAGAAGACACGCATCGAAGCGACCGACGTTCTTTCCGGCGAAACGACTTGGCAGAGCGACAAGTTAAAAGGCGCGGTGATGCAGATGGCTGTGGACATCGACAGCAACCTGCTCGCCGTCGTGCTCGTGAAAGATGCAAAAGGCAAATCGAGCGACAACCTGAAACGTAAGCCGATGGTGCACGTGCTCGACCTTTCCACCGGCGATGAGATTTGGAAAAAGGAAATCGGCAGCGACATCGAGATGATGCCGTCACGTTGGACCGGCGGCGACGACGTTGAATTCACGCTCGACAATTACTACCCGCCGATGTTCGTCAGCGAACGTCTCTACCTGTTCTACGAAGGGGCGACTTCGTTTGACGCGCGCACCGGGAAAGAGCGCACCCGCGAAAAATTCAAAGTCAACGAAAGCGGCTTCGCACTTACCGAAGCTGCGCCGGTCGTTGACGAGGCATTTATCTACACTTCGGGACGCGGTCATGTGCGGGCGATCCGGCGGGACAACGGCGAGGTTGAATGGGAAGCGAAAGACATCGGCTTGACGCCCGAACTACTGCTCGACGGAAGAGTTCTTTACGCGCGCATGGGCGGCCAATTCACGCGCTTGAAAGATGGCGAGACGGTCGAGCGCGGACCCTATGGCGTGGCCGCGATAGATGCGCGCACCGGTAAGGTGCTTTGGCGTTACAAGGGCGCCGACAAAGGCATCACGAACATTGCGCTGCCTGAGTCCAACACAATTGTCATCGCCGATCGTGACGATCTGGTTTCGATCGATACCGCGACGGGAAAGCGGCGCAGTCATGCGCCGCACAAGATCAAAGACGCAGCTTTTGCGCTCTTAAACAATCAGAACGAAGTGATTATCGGCGGCCGTGAAGATATTGCTGCCTTCGACTACGTTTCGGGACGCGAGATGTGGCGCGCCCATTATCCGCCGCCAGGCCGCGGTTTGCTGCGCACGATCGGAGCCATTGCCGCGCGCGCGGCGTCGCTCTATTTTCGTTATGGCGGCACGGCCACGACAGCTTTCCGTGGCGTGCAGATCGCGCGCGGACTTTCATCGTTGAGTTGGTCCGGTCTCGCGGGTCGTTCATCATTCTCGAATCTGCAAAGCCTCGCGACGAATTCCGCCCGTTCATACGGCATCCGGACAGGTCGGGATTTTCGAGCTTTTGGAGTTGCGGCGCGTATTTCTCGTCCGAACATGGGGACGCGCGATCGCTTTGCGCAAAAACGCGCTGCGAACATCGAAGACCGCTTGTTGGATCGCCTCGATCCGGCAAATCAACTCGAGAGGTTGTCGAAGTTTCTTTGGCATCGCGAACGGCTGGCAGCTTTGCGCGGGGATTGGATGTACTTCTACACGGATCTGAAAGGCGTGGAGGGAAATGGCCTGGCGGGCGTCAACATTCACACCGGCGCCTCTGATCGCGCCATTCGAATTAAAGATCTGGATGAGCGCTTCGTGACGGACGAAGTCGTGCAAATACTTTTTTCGGCTAGCGGGAATCGCCTGCTCGGTTATTCGGTGTCGCGTTAGGTGAGCTCTTCACGGCTTCAGCCAGCGAACGCCACGAGTGTTTGAGTAGCTCGTTAATCTTCGACCAATCCTCCTCAGTCATAGCCCGGCCCTCGTCGGCTTTCGTATCCCGAATCTTCATCGCTTCTGCACGCAATCGGCCATGTTCCATAACCTTTTCAACCGGAACGCTGTAAATCGCGGCCTGAAGCTCCGACAGTGCCTTGGGCAAGTCGTCCGCCTGTCGTTTCCAACGTTCGCGATGAATGATCCACCATTGCAGTTCCAGCCGCGCCACCCGATCGACATCAAACGGAATGTCGCTCATCTTACGAATCGCGCCATAGAACTTAACCAAGTCGGGTATCGCCTTTTCGTAATCCTGATCAGTTTTTCCTTCTTTGAACGTGAAGGCTGCGTTCGCGGCGTAGTAAGCGACCTGGTTCGAGCGCACCAGCGGCATGTGATATTGCGTTCGCAGCAGCTCTGACAACTGATTGAAAAGTTGCACCTGTTTTTTATCGTAATACGAGCGCCACATCGCGGTTTCCAGACGCGCCACTTCGTCCGGATCGAACTCGCGCATCTTCGCCGTGCGTGGATAGTACAAATCGTAAAGGACCGCACCGAGCAGCACTGTCACAATCAGCACCAGAGATCGAAAAATAATCTTCTTCATTTGTGTCTGGCTTTGCCCAAAGAGTCTCACATTGCGAGATCTCTGATCCCTTAGTCTTCGCCGCGTAGCGGCGGCTTGAATTTAGCCCGGCCTTTCAAGGCCGGGACAACCCGCGCTACCAAACATCGTCGCGTTAGCGACGACTGAAAGTTTCACTCAATCGTCGCTGACGCGACGCGGTTGGCTTTCTTCTTCGAACCCGGCCTTGAAAGGCCGGGCTAAATTCAAGCCGTCGCTCCGCGACAATGCGGGACGTCCTTCAGAGCACTGACCGACTCTTGCGCAAGGCCTTTGTTGCCTCGCTCGACATCGCATCGCGAACGTGATATTTCGCACGTCACATGGTGCTAAACATCTTGAAAGCGTTCGGCTTTGCCATTCTAATCTGGATCATTGGTTTTGTCTGGGGCAGCTTCGTTTTCATGACGCCGGCCCTGAAGGGAACGCCGCCTATTCCGTTTGTTTCGGCGAATCCGGCGATCAGCTTTCCGATCTTGCTCATCTGGATACCAGTCACGTATCTGTTCGCGCGAATTTGTTTATATCGCAATTCCAATCCGGCGGCCGACGGTTTCAAAGTTGGGATTGTGTTTGCCGTAACGAACTTTATTTTGGATCTGCTTATGCTGGCGCTGCTGTTGAAAGCAGGTTACGGATACTTCGCATCGCTGACGGTTTGGCTTGGCTACTTTATTCTGCTAATAATTCCCTGGCTAACGGGACGCTCATTGCAAAAGGCGCTGGCCTAAGGGCTGCAATCATTTTTCGAGAGGAAGATATGGCTTACACACATCAGGAACTGAAACATAAGACCCTCGCGGAACTGCGTGACATCGCGAAAGACATCGATCACGAAGCGTTACAGGGTTACACCCAACTGAATAAAGAACACCTTGTCGTGGCGATGTGCAAAGCTTTGAATATCGATATTCACGAGCACCACGAGGTGGTCGGGATCGATAAAGCCGCGGTGAAATCACGTATCAAAGAATGGAAGAAGAAGCGGGACGACGCACTCAGCGCGCACGACCATGCGCAGCTCAAACGTGCCCGCCGCTCCATTCACCGCCTGAAACGGCAGATTCACAAAGCTACCGTGTAATTTTAGGCACGCATTCGTAAAGACCGGCGCTCTGCAACCCAGTCGCAAGTAAAGGCGAAGGAATTTGTGCGGATCGCCGGTAACCTCCCCGCTAAGCTAATCCTTGTCACCCATATCAGTCGCCAGGCGTTTCGATCTCTCCTCAGCGCGTGGTAACAATCGGGAAGGAATATCACTCATGAAAAGAATTTTGTTCTCTGCAATTTTTGTCGGAGTCGCACTCGCATTCGCCTTCACAAACGGCGCGAGCGCACAGGGTCGAGGTCACGGTGGCGGCGGCGGGGGTCGCGGCGCATCGCCCGGTGGGCCGCCCAGCGGCGTGGGCGTGGATCGAGGCCTGGGTCGTTCTTCCGACGCATCGATGGGACGTTCCGATGAAGGCCGCGGTAATGCGTCGACTCGTTCGAACGGTCGATCAGATGCCGGATTGGAGCGGGCGCGCGTGGCAAGTCAGAATCTGCACAGCGCCGACAACGATCTAAGAAATCATCCAAATATCGCGAGCGACATGCATGTCAACGCGAATGCTCTGCGCGCGGGCTATCAAACGGCGTTGCAGACAAATCCGAATCTAACGTTTGGTAACTACGTGGCCGCGACGCGGCTGGGGCAGAACCTTGGACGGCGAAATCCGGCAATCACTCGAGACGCGATTCTGGCGGGATTGGCCAACGGTGACAGCATTGGCAAGACGTTGCGCAACCTCGGCTTGACCGATGATGAAGCAAAGGCCGCGAAGAAACGAGTTGACGAACAGATCAAGCAGAGCAAGAAAAAGAGCTAAGCGTTGGTCGCGAATGAACTCTATGGGCGGGCTGCGGTCCGCCTTTTTGTTTTTGCTCCTCGCAATACTTCTCAATTGACTTTCCAAGCAAACTGGCATAGAAAACCTGACGCAGTTTCCCTCTCAAACAATTCAATCGAACTGAGGTAGCTACGGATGAAGCAAGCTATCAGTATCAACGTTAATGGTGTCGATAATACATCGGAAGTCGAGCCACGCATGCTCCTGGTGCATTATCTGCGCGATGTGCTGGGGCTGACCGGGACGCACGTCGGCTGTGAAACTTCGATCTGCGGCGCGTGCACCGTGCTGCTCGATGGGCAAGCGGTGAAATCATGCACCGTGTTCGCAGTACAAGCTGACGGTGCGAACATCACGACCATCGAAGGTCTGGCCGCGAACGGCAATCTGCACCCGGTGCAGGAAGGTTTCTGGGAATGCCACGGCTTGCAATGCGGTTACTGCACGCCGGGAATGATCATGACAGCGACGCAAATTGTCGATCGAAATCCCAACGCCTCCCGGGAAGAGATTCGACATGGCCTGGAAGGCAATCTCTGCCGCTGTACCGGCTATCAGCACATCGTTGAAGCGGTCGAGTACGCCGCGAAGAAAGCGAGCGCGTAATCATGGCTGAAAAATATATCGGCAAAAGAGTTAAGCGAACTGAAGACCCGCGCTTGATCAAAGGTCTCGCTCATTATGTCGATGACATCCGCTTGCCTGACACGCTGCACGTCGCCTTCGTCCGATCGATGTATGCGCACGCGCGCATCAAAAGCATCGACACAAGTGCAGCGGCTGGCGCGCCGGGCGTCGTGGCCGTCTATACCGGCAAAGACATCGCCTCGAAGATTGGGCCAGTTCCCTGCGCCGCTGCCCTGCCCGATTTGAAAGTGCCCGATTATCGCGTGCTCGCGACCGACAAGGCTCTGTTTGTCGGTCATCCGATCGCGGCAATTGTAGCCACAGATAAATACGCCGCGCGTGACGCGGTCGATCTAGTGGGTGTCGACGTTGAGGAACTCCCTGCGGTCGTCCACGTGGTCGACGGAGTACCTGCTACTCCGGTGATTCACGAACACTTTGGCGACAACATCGCTTACAAGCTGACCTCAGGCGAAGGCGATATCGAAGCGGCGATGAAAGCTGCTGATCGAATCGTCACCCAAAAGATGATTCATCAAAGGCTCGCGCCGGTCGCGATGGAGCCGCGCGGCGTGCTCGCCAGATACTTTCCGGGCGAAGAAGAACTCACCGTCTGGTCTTCGACGCAGATTCCGCATCTGCTGCGCACGCAACTCGCGTTGATGATCGGAATTCCCGAGAACAAACTGCGTGTGATTACGCCCGAAGTAGGCGGCGGATTTGGATCGAAGCTAAATGTCTATGCGGAAGAGGCACTGCTCGGTTGGATTTCAATGCAGCTCGGCAAGCCGGTGAAATGGATCGAGTCGCGACGCGAGAACATGCAGGCGACGATTCATGGCCGCGCACAAGCCGGCACCATCGAAGTCGGCGTGAAGAATGACGGCACGATCACCGGTCTTCGTTACAACGTGATCGCCGATCTCGGCGCTTATCATCAACTATTAACGCCGGCGATTCCTACCTTGACCGGTCTGATGTTGAGCGGCGCTTACCGGATTCCGGCAATTCAGATGAACGTCACCGGCGTCTTCACCAACAAGATGTCCACCGACGCGTATCGCGGTGCGGGACGCCCGGAAGCGACTTATGTGGTCGAGCGGGTCATGGACGTTATTGCGCGTGAACTTAATCTCGATCCGGTAGAAGTTCGTCGTAAGAACTTTCCGACGTCGGATGAATTTCCATTCCACACCGCCACCGGTTTGGATTACGACAGCGGCGATTACGAAGCTGCGCTGAAGAAGGCGCTCGATCTTTCCGGCTATCAAAAGCTGCGTGAAGAGCAGAAGAAATCGCGCGACAACGGCAAACTCATCGGTATCGGCTTGTCGAGCTACGTTGAGATTTGCGCGTTGGGCCCGTCGCAAGCGATGCCGGCGGGCGGGTGGGAGAGCGCGACGGTGCGCATTGAGCCGACGGGAAAAGTTACGATTCTGACCGGCGCATCACCACATGGGCAGGGACAGGAAACTTCGTTCGCGCAAATTGCGGCAGATGAACTTGGCGTGGACCTCAACGATATCACCGTCATTCACGGCGACACGGGCGTGGTGCAATACGGCATCGGCACCTTCGGCAGTCGCGCCACGGCGGTGGGTGGGACGGCTGTTTTCATCGCAATCCAAAAACTGAAAGAGAAAGCGGAGAAGATCGCGGCACACATGATGCAGTGCGATGCATCCCGTCTGAAATTCGAAGCAGGCTGCTATTCGAAAGAAGAAGCTGCCGCAGCCGCTGCGATGGGAAAGTCTGAACCTGTCGTTCCGGTCGGCGAAGGGCCGGGGGGAGCTTTAAATGAAGTTCCGGTTCCGTCAAACGGACGTTCGAAACTGACGATCCAGGAAATTGCTTTGGCGGCCCACATCGCCAAAGAAATTCCGCCGGACACAGAGCCGGGACTGTCGGCAACTTATTTCTTCGAGCCGAAGAACTTCACCTTCCCATTCGGCACGCATGTCTGTGTCGTGGAAATCGACAAAGAGACCGGCGAGACGAGGATCGTGAAATATGTTGCGGTTGACGATTGCGGCAAAGTCATCAATCCACTGCTGGTTGACGGTCAGGTTCACGGCGGCATCGTGCAATCAATTGGACAAGCTCTGTACGAAGAAGTCGTCTACGACGATCAGGGACAGCTGGTCACCGGCGAGTTGATGGATTACGCGCTGCCCAAAGCTTCGCAGATGCCGTGGTTTGAAACTGATCGCACCGAAACGCCTTCGCCGGTTAATCCGCTCGGCGTAAAAGGCGTGGGTGAAGCGGGTACCATCGGCGCTACGCCCGCCATCGTGAACGCGGTCGTCGATGCGTTGTCACCTTATGGAGTGATACACCTCGATATGCCGATTCGGCCGGAAAACGTTTGGAAGATCATCAACGCGTAACTGGGAGCGCGGACGTCCTCGTCCGCATCCTGCGTGAATGAGACGTAATGCGGACGAGGACGTCCGCGCTCCCAGGAAGGAGAAACATGATTCCAGCATCGTTCGACTACAAACGCGCTAACTCAATCGATGAAGCACTGAATCTGCTCGCGCAAAACGAAGATGCGAAGATTCTCGCGGGTGGCCACAGTCTAATACCGGCGATGAAACTGCGTCTCGCGATGCCGTCGATGCTGGTGGACATCGCGCGGATTAAAGACCTCTCGTACATTCGCGAAGACGCCGGCCAGATTCGCATCGGGGCGATGACGACGCATTATCAAATCGAAGCGTCCGACCTGCTCAAGAAGATTTGTCCGCTGCTGCCAGAGTGCGCCTCGCACATCGGTGACCTGCAGGTGCGCAACAAAGGCACCATCGGCGGCAGCATTGCGCACTCGGATCCCGCCGGCGACTGGCCTGCCGCGATGCTCGCGCTGAATGCGGATCTGGTGGCTGTCAGCAAGAATGGTGAACGCACAATCAAAGCCGACGATTTCTTTGTCGATCTATTGACTACGGCGCTCGAGCCCGGCGAGATTCTGCGTGAAATTCGCATCCACAAGTCGCCAGGTTCAACCGGTCATGCGTACGTGAAGATGCCGCATCCCGCTTCCGGATTCGCGGTCGTGGGGGTTGCGGCAAGCCTCTCGTTCAACGGCGGTGGACAATGTAACTCCGCCGGCATCGGGATCACGGGTGTGTCTTCAAAAGCGTATCGCGCATCGGGAGTCGAAAGTTCTCTGACCGGGGCGAATCTGAATGAAGACATGATTGGTACAGCGTCAGCCCGGGCGACCGAGGGCGTGGATGTGAATGGAGATGTCTTTGCGTCAGAAGAATATCGCCGACACCTCGCCGCCGTTTACACGCGGCGGGCAATTGCGGCAGCGGTTGGAAGAGCCGGATAGAATCCGCAGATTACCCATGAGCGTGTCAGAAGCCCGACCATAAGGGAGGGCAACTATCGAAACTGCGCCCTTGCTCACGCGCGGGCTTCTGCCACAATCTGCATAATCTGCGGATAACATTTTCTGATGAACATTGAAGCCACTCACGAAATCAAAGCCCCGCGCGAACGCGTCTACGCAGCGCTGATTGATCCTGAAGTTCTGCGCTACGCCATTCCCGGTTGTGAATCGCTCGAAAAAATCGGCGACGATCTATACGCGGCGACGATGAAAGCGGGCATTGGCTCGATCAGAGGTACTTTCAAGGGTGAAGTGCATCTCGAAGATATGAGGCCTCCGGAACATTACCGGATCGTCGTGCAAGGCAAGGGCGCGATGGGCTTCGCGAAGGGATCCGCTGATTTCGATTTAGAAGAGAAGGATGGCGGCACGCTGATCAAGTATTCGGGCGAGATGCAGATCGGCGGCACGATGGCCGGTGTGGGGCAACGCATGATCCAGGGCGCTGCCAAAATGATGGCGTCGCAATTCTTTGCTAAACTGGAAGCCAAGGTTACGAGCCCTTAATAAACCCTCCAACTCCCCTCGACAAATAGAGTCAGGAACGGGATGCCTCAGTTGCGCCTCCAAATTCTCGAACTCTTTCTGCTGGCGATTCCGGTCGCGTGTGTCGCGTGGACCGTCACGCACGAAGAGGTTTTTCGCGAGCCGCGCGAATACTGCCAGCGGCGCAGCAAAGATTGCCGGCGCTGGTTTGAACGAAAATTCTTTTACCTGTTCACGTGTGAATACTGCTTCAGTCACTACATCGGCGCCATCTTCGCGGCCATCACCCAGTACAAAATGCTGTTCAATGACTGGCGCGGTTATTTGATTGGCTGGCTGGCGCTGGTTTGGATCGCGAACCAGTACATGAGCGTCTACAACCGTCTCCGGCTGGACATCAAGAGCGAGCGGCTCGACAGCGAGATCAAAGAAGAAGTGGCAGCGACGGCAAAGAGAAATAACGATCGCGATCGTCTCCATCAGTCGGAGAAGTAGGCTCCTCAGCCTGTGCTATACTGCCGCACATTCCCAACGGCAATGGCTGTAAATCTCGCAAAACATTACTTCACCGTCGGTGAGTACGAGCGTATGGGCGAATCGGGGATTTTCGCGCCCGAAGCGCGCGTCGAGCTGATCGAAGGAGAAATCGTTGAAATGTCTCCCATCGGCAGCCGTCATGCGGCGTGTGTAGAATTTGTAGCTGAAACACTTACCGTACAGTTACATGGCAGGGCAATCGTTAGAATTCAAAATCCGATTGTGCTGGATGATTTTTCCGAGCCGCAACCTGACGTCGCGATATTGCAACTGCGCGCAGACCGTTATCGCGAATCACACCCCAGGCCGCATGAAGTTTTGTTGGTAATCGAAGTCTCGGATAGCACATATTCTTTAGACCGCAATGTGAAGATACCGCTTTACGCGCGCGCCGGAATTGCGGAAGCGTTGATTTTCAACTTACATGAAGATCGACTGGAATATTACTCACAACCGAAATCCGGCGTGTATCAGATGCAAAGTATTCTCAGGCCCGGCGAAAAGTTTCAGTCAGCGATCGTGCCCAACGTAATGTTCGAAGTCGCAACAATCCTGGGTTAACACTGCACTGGGTCAGTAGCCTTTCAGCACTGCCCTTCTCTTCTCAGCCTTCTGTTCTTCAGTCAGCCGGCCGTCGCCGTAGACCGCATCTTCCCAGGCTCCGTACATCGGATTCGGCAACACGATAAAGCGCGCACCAAATTGCTGCTGGTTCTGTTCAGCCGCAGAAAGACGGCGGTCGATTGTCTTGCTCTGCTCGAATACCTCCGCAAAATCGTTGAGGTTGTCGCCCATCAGCAGCACGACGCGATACTTCGCAGCGACCGACAGACGGCGGGGCTCTTTGCTCGAGCCATCGGTCCGCACTAACAACGTGTCGTCACTGACATCCGGGAAGCCTAACGCTTTCAGATTTCGCGCGGTCCCGTCCTTTTCAGCTACGCGGCGGTTAGTGATGTAGAAGACGCGCACGCCGCGCGAATTCGCATAACGCAAAAATTCCACCGCACCCGGCAGCGCCGTCGCTTGCGCGCGATTGCACCACTCAGTCCAGGTTTTCGCTTCGAAGGGTTTTTGTTCTTTCACAAGTTTGGCCTGATAAAAACTGTTGTCGAGGACTGTTTCGTCAACATCCACGATCACCGCGCGCTTTACGCGGCGATTGCGGTTCGTCCGAAAATCCTGATCAAGTCGCAGGCGCGCGAGTGAGAACGCCTGATACGCCAGCGCGGTCTTCTCGGCAGAGGTCTGAGTCCAGAGGATCGCGCCGACTTGATACTCGTTGTCGGGTTTCTGCGCGAATGCCGCCGCAGAACAAATCGCGATTAAAACAAATGTCAGCGAAGATTGACGAATAAGTGAGCTCATATGGTTCCTCCGATAAAAGAGAGGCGGGCCTCGAAACAAAACGCCCGCCTCTAACAAAAACTATGGTCGCCGTCAGTGGGTACCGGCTTCGCGTCTAGCCTGGGCGATAAACGCCTCGACATCAGGAATGCTGCGCGCCAAAGCGCCCGTCATCCATTTCGTGCCGGTGTCGGTGACGAGCATGTCATCTTCGATGCGCACGCCGATGCCTTTGTACTTTTCAAATGCGGGCCGCACCGCAGCGATGAACCTGTCGTTCTCAGGCGTCTTCGGCAAATTGTCGAGCGCGTCGGGCCGAAGATAGATGCCGGGCTCGTTCGTGAACACCATGCCCGGCTCCAGGGTCGCGCCGCCGCCCACGTCGTGCACGTTCATTCCCAGCCAATGCGAAGTTCCATGCATGAACCAAACCCGATACTGCTCGCTATTGCGATCGGTTATTAGTCCCAGCTTCAGCAAACCATCTTTAATTACCTCAGTCGCGGCGTTGTGGACCTGTGAAAGAGTGGCGCCCGGCTTGATTACTTTGGCGGCGGCCTCCTGAGCGTCGTAGACAATCTGGTAAATCTCGCCCTGCTCTTTCGTGAACTTGCCGTTAACCGGAAAAGTGCGCGTCACGTCCGCCGAATAATGTCCGTACTCAGCGCCGACGTCCATCAGCATAAGTAAACCGGGATGCACGCGACTCTGCGATTCTTCGTAGTGAAGAGTGGTTGCGTTCTTGCCGCAGCCCACGATATCCGGGTATCCCCAATTGTCAGCATTGCGCAGCTTGAACGTGTAGGCGACTTGCGCGTCGACTTCATATTCCCATTTAGCCTGTGACGCGAACGCTTGCGCGCGTTGATGCCCTTCGATGCTGATATCAATTGCGTGCTGCATGATTTCGAGTTCCATCGGCGACTTCCGCAGACGCATTTGCGCGAAGAGTGGCGAGGCGTTCTGAATCGTGAAGCCGGCTTCTTTCGGCCACGCTGCTGCGAAGAGCTGCTCCTGTCGATATTCGCGACTGTCTCCATTCGCGGGAAAGTTGGCCAGCATGTACAGCGATGCTTCCTTATTGGCGGCCGCGGCAAAAAGTTTCGAGGGAGTTACACCCGCCGGGTGTCCCCCCGTGAGCAAAATATTCTCCGGCTTGGGACGGTAGTCTTCGTGCTTTTGCAACGCGGCCACGAAAGGAGCGAACTCACTCGCTTCCCAAATTTCCTTCACCCCTGAAAGCTGTGCGGCCTCTTCCGGGCTGTACATGTGGCCCGTCCAGGTTTCCGATCTCGCGTTGCGTCGCGGCAGAAAAAGGATTTCGGGTGAGTCCGAATCGCCCGGCATGATCACCAGAATCTCGCGCTGCTGATTCAAGTTTGTCAGATAGAAGAAGTTGTTTTCCTGCCGAAAGGGGAAATCCACGTCATTTGTGTACACGCGCGGTTCAGCGCCGAAGAGAATCAGGATCGATTTCGGTCCTATTGAGTCGCTCAAGTGTTTCCGGCGCGCTGCTAACTCAGCCAAACGTTTCCCATCATCGAAAACCGGCGCGGGTGGAGTTATCCGAATCGCGGGAGGGTCAGGCGTGACGACCGTCGTGGTAGCCATCGACACCGAAGATAAAACCAGCGACACCAAGGTGATCGGCATCAAGACTGCCAACACTCTGCGAGTTCCTCTGTTCATTTCAATTCCTCGGAATGTGATTGATTAGGCTCAGGCATGAAGACTGCTGTTCATCAAAACTCAGGCGGTGTGCCCCGAGGGCGCGGGCCTCGACGATTTGGCGGTGTCCCCCCTGGCGGAATGACTCGCGTCACGCCGTTCGGAAAAGTGACGATTGTGGTCCCGTCGGCTTTTCGTTCCATGGTGGTGCCGTTCGGAAATGTGCGCACGCGTGGCTCATTCGGCGACTGTTGTGGCACCGGGGGACGCCCGAATGGATCGGTACGGGCCGGCGGCTCAGGAACCCGCGGTCGATCAGGCGGCCGATCATGAGGCACAGCATCGTTCGCCGGCGTCGGCTTAGTCGTCGCATTTTCAGTTTGCTTGGCAGCGTGCTTCGCTGATTCGGATTTCCCTGAAGTCGCAACCGGATTTTTGCCTTCGGACGTCGCCGTCTGCGTCACTTTTTCATCGATGGGCGCTGAAGTCGGCTGCGAAACCGGACTGTCAGTCGGAGTCGGCGTTCCCACCACATTTCCCTGAGATTTGCGCGCGCGATAAACGTAAAAGCCAACGGCGCTCCCGGCGATTACCAGGGCCACGAGCGCTGCTGCTATCCACGCACGCGAACGCTTCCCGCCGCCCGCGGCCGGACGGACGACCGTCGAAGTTTCCGGAGTGACTGTGCCGGCGCGAACTTTGGTCGCCTCATCAGCCAGCAGAGTCTGCGCTTCGCTCGCGAAACCTTTCGTGTGCTGGCCCGCGACTTTAGTGCCGGCGCTCCCAGCGGGAACGATGGTGTTCGGTCTGGTCGTTGCACCCGAAGTCAGCACTGTGGCGGCTTCGCCCAGCGAACCTGTCGCTGCGGAGTTCAGCGCCTCTCGCATCATCTGGGCCGACTCAAATCTGTCGTCGCGCTTCTGCGACATCGCGACTTGCAGAACGTGCGCCACCGCCGGGCTCACCTGCGGTGCGACGTCATCCGCGGGCGCCAAGGGATCGTCCACGCCATTAACGATCGCTCCTGCCCGGGTCAACGCATCTGGCGGTTTCACATTCGTAAGTAAGTGATAAACCGTGGCACCCAGAGAGTAGATGTCGCTGCGGGCATCCGTGCCCAGTCCCTGCACCTGCTCGAGCGGCGCATAGTTCGGCGTGTAGCCAAAGATACTCGCGGAGGTTGTTACTGCGGTCATGGTCCCGGCTGAACCTTTCGCCAAGCCAAAGTCCAACAACACGACTTGCCCACGCGAAGTTAGTTTCAAGTTCTGTGGCTTGATGTCGCGATGAATGATTTGGGGATCCTGCGTATGAAGATAGTCGAGAGCATCGCAAAGCTGATCTGCCCAACGCAGGACGTCGCTCTGCGGAAATGCGCCCTGCCGGCGCGTCTGCATCTCAAACAAGTCCTCACCGGGAATGTACTGCATCACCAGAAACTGCCCGTCGCCTTCGGTGAAGTGATCGCTGACACGCGGCAGGGCCTGATGATGAAGCCGGGCCAGCAGACGCGCCTCGCGCTCGAACTGCTTGCGCAATCTCTCTTCGGTAAAGAGCGTCTCTTTCAGCGCTACGACTGTGTCCAGCCGCAGGTCAACCGCCTCGTACACGGCTCCCATACCACCCTGGCCGAGTTGGCGCACGATGCGATAACGCCCCTGCAAAACTGTTTCTGGTGACAACATCGTCTAAATCAACCGCCAAATTTGTCGAGAGTTTATCATTGCCGCATTCAGCAAGGCTAACCTGAGCACATCTTTGCAAGCTATTTACACGACCAGCGAGCGCAGCCGGTTCTCTTTTGACGAACGAGCCTCATCATTGGCCTTTTCAAACTGTTCAAGTATCCTAGCCTCGCTTGAGCACCCCCCTTCATTTCGATCGGGATGATGAGATTATCGACATCACTCCTGAGCGGCCTCGACGGCGACGTCGTTGGTGGGTGTGGATTGTCGCCGCCCTTATCCTTTTTCTGTTTGTCGGCTCCCGCGGTCTTTCGATCTACATGTCGGCGCTGTGGTTCGGATCGCTCGGCTATTCGGCGGTCTACTGGTACATCTTCAAGATCAAACTCGAGCTGTTCCTTCTCTTCTTCGTTCTTACCACCGCGATTTTGCGCGCTGGCTTTTGGCTGATCGAGCGGGCGTTTGCGTCTTTCAACATCGGCCCACGCACAGTCTTCATCAATAAGCAGCCGGTGAGTATTTCGCCCACGCGATTTCTCCGCCCTATTGCCTGGGTCGTGGCCATCATCGCGGGCTTGATATTCGGTTTCGGCATGCGCGAAGAGTGGCGCAACTTTGCGCTGTACTTTCATGCGCCACAGACAATTCTTGCCGATCCGATTTTCAACAAACCGGTCAGCTTTTATTTATTCACGCTCCCGGTCTATGACTCGCTCAGTTCATGGTTGCTTTCGCTGGCGGTGATTATCCTGATTGCCGCGATCGCCTACGCGGCGTTGACCGCAACGCAGGAGACGGTGCTCGCCAGCGCAAAAGACAAGCAGCCCTGGCGCGTCGGCATCGTGGTGGTTTCCTATCCGCTGGCCATCTGCTTGCTGGTAATTGCATGGCGCACGTTGCTGTCGCGTTATCCCTACCTCTGGGAGGATCATCAGATTTTTTCCGGCGTAACTTACATGGAGGCGAACCATCTGCTGCGCGGGCTGCTCTGGGTGGCGATCGCGTTAGTCATCGCCGCCGTCGTCTGCGTAATTAACGCCTTCAGTCTGCGGCGCACCAGAATTCTGATCGGCGCGGTCGCGTTGCCCGTAGTTGTCTACCTGATTGCGGCAGTGATCATTCCGGCTTACGTCACCAACTTCATCGTAAAGCCGAATGAACTCGGCCGCGAAGCACAATACATCGAACGAAACATCGAATGGACCCGGCGCGCCTTCGGCATCGATAAAATCGAACAGCGAAATTTCGAGGCTGAAACGTCGGTCGAATCATTCGGCCTGCAAGACAACCACGCGACTCTGGACAACATTCGCCTTTGGGACTGGCGCGCATTGCAGGACACGCTAAAACAGATGCAGGCAATTCGCATCTACTACGATTTTCCGGATGTAGACGTCGATCGATATCAAACCGGCGGCCAAATTCGCCAAATGATGATCGCGGGACGCGAACTCAATGTGAACAAGCTGCCTGAGACTTCCAGGAATTGGATCAATCAGCGTTTGATTTTTACACACGGCTACGGCGTGACGATGAATACTTCGAATGAGTTCACCGCCGAAGGCCGTCCGCGATTCATTCTGTCGAACATGCCGGTCGAGGCTTCAGCTTCGGACATTCAGCTCAAGCGTCCCCAGATTTACTTTGGACAGGAAACCGACAGTCACGTCTACGTCGATACCAAACAGAAAGAGTTCGATTTCCCGCAAGGCGAGTCGGACAACTACACGATTTACGAAGGCTCAGGTGGCATCAGGATGGGGAGCGGTTTGCGCCGGTTGTTAATCGCCTGGGCGGAAGGCGACTTGAGCAAGGTTCCGTTCTCAGACGCGATCACACCAGACAGCCGCTTACTGCTCAATCGCAACATCCATGAAATCGTGAATGGGCTGGCCCCGTTCCTGGCCTACGACCGCGATCCATATATCGTGGCTGGCGCCGACGGGAATCTTTATTGGATCATCGATGCCTTCACGGAAACATCGAGCTATCCGTATTCGCGCCATCACAGCGTCGGTGACAACGATGTCAACTACGTACGCAACAGCGTCAAAGTAGTCATCGACGCCTACAACGGAACCACAAATTTCTACGTTTTTGATCCCGAAGACCCGTTGATTGCCGCTTACCGGGCTACGTTCCCTTCGCTCTTTCGCGATGTTAGCCAAATGCCCGCCGACCTGCGCGCGCACGTGCGTTATCCCGAGACTCTGTTGCGGGTGCAGGGAGACGTTTTCGGACTCTATCACGTGCAA
This sequence comes from Pyrinomonadaceae bacterium, assembly GCA_035606795.1. Classification (GTDB taxonomy): domain Bacteria; phylum Acidobacteriota; class Blastocatellia; order Pyrinomonadales; family Pyrinomonadaceae; genus UBA11740. Next base: position 37,094 of record DATNEI010000152.1, on the reverse strand, counting down.
AACCCCAGCGTTTTCTTCCAACAGGAAGACGCCTGGAACGTCGCCCAACAGGTGGTTCTGGATGAGCAAAGCCACAAGCAGGTCCAGGGAATTGATCCTTACTTTGTCTTGATGCAACTGCCCGGCGAGCTGAAGAAAACCGAATTCGCGCTCATCCTGCCATTCACTCCGGCGAATCGGAACAACATGATCGGCTGGATGGCCGGACGTTCGGACGGTGAAGACTATGGGAAGCTGCTTGCGTACAACTTTCCCAAGTCACGGCTCATCGACGGGCCGCTGCAAATCGAAGCGCGCATCGATCAAAACGCGCAGCTCTCTGCTCAATTCTCGCTTTGGAACCAGCAAGGCTCGCGCGTGGTGCGCGGCCACTTGCTGGTTATACCTATCGGAAAATCTCTTCTCTATGTCGAGCCGATTTATCTGAAAGCCGAGAGCAGTCCTATGCCGGAGTTGCGTCTGGTGGTTCTCGCGACCCAGGACCGGCTGGGCTTTGGTCAATCGTTCGACGAAGCGATGTCAAATCTGTTCGGTGACGCAGCGAAGGCGCCGACTGAACAAAAGCCCGCGGAGCAAAAGCCGCCGGCTGAAGCGCAAGCTAAAGCTTCACCGTCACCGGCGGCTCAACTCACCACGCCACAACTAATCGATCGTGCTGTGCAGGAATTCGAGGAGTACCAGAAGCTAACTGCGGCTGGCCGTCTGGCTGAGGCGGGCAAGAAACTCGAAGAGCACAAACGCACGCTGGAAGAACTCAAGCGCGTGGCAGGAAAGCAGTGACTACTGCTGCTTCAGCTTCTCTTCCAGTTCCCGACCTTCTTTGACCGCATCGTTGTATTCAGGCTCGTATCCGGGCGTCGCGCCCTTTTCAAATAGAATCTTAAGCTGTTGGCGCGCATCCGCTGTCCGGTGATCTTCCGCGTAAGCCTGCGCTAACCGCAAATAGAGCAACCCATTATTTGGTCCAAGCTTCAACCCTTTCTCGAAATACTCAATCGCTTTGCCCGTGTCTCCACCAAGGACCTTGGGCGCCTTCAAATACATCTGGCCCAAAGCCATGTATGCACTGCCGGATTCAAAACCTTCGTCCAACTTGAGCACCGCTTCCATCTCGCGCTTTATGTCTTGAATGTCAGACAAACTACCCAAGGTGCTGATTTCTGCGTTTCCCCCATAGTTGGCGCCAAGCCAAAAGTGTCCTTCCGGTTTGTTCTCGTTTAATTTGACAGCGATCTTACCCGCGTCGATTCCATCGCCAAACGCCCTCTCCTTCTCGGTATCGTCGGTTGTGTGCTTCCCAAGAAAGTAATTGAACTTCGCAAGCCGCCAGGCAATTTCGTAATCCGAGGGACTGGCAGTGGACGCCTGCCGCAGCACGATGAGCCCCTGCCGTACCTTCATCAGGTCGCTGCGCTGCGCGTAGAACTCCTCGGCCTGGGTCTTCGGATCTGCGGAAGATGGTGGCGGAGGAGGCGTTGAAACGACCTCTCCCGCCGACTTTCGGCAGCCAATCACGCCAATTGCGAGGGTTATGGCGCAAACGGAAAGGCCGAGATTTCGGCCGTATTTTGAAAATCTCAGTCTTCGAGGCCCTGAATTGTATGGTCGTCGCATACAGATGCTGATAGCCCTTTCCAAATCTAGTTCAGTGGGGTATAGTGACGCCTCAGCAAAGCAAAATCCTAACGGAGAACCATTGGCAGCGGCATCATTTTACGACCTTGAAGGCACGCTGGTGAGCACAAACCTCGTTCATACTCTGGGGTTTTATGCTCGAAACCAGCCCGACCTTTTGCGGAGTGTGCGCAAGAGTGCCACCACCCTGCTGAGCGTCCCTCTGTTCGCAGTCAGCGACCAGTATAGCCGAAAAGTCTTCAACGACCTCTTTTTCAAACGGTACAAGGGCGAGTCCGAAGATCGAATGAGGTACTTTGCCGACGAGTTGTTCCAGACGGTGCTCAAGCCGGCCGTCTTCCCGGGCGCCTTCGAGCTGATTGAGAAATCGCGAAGCTTGGGACTGCGCCAGGTCGTCGTCACCGGCGCATTGGACGTTTCAGTGAAGCCGCTGATGGAGTACCTGGGTATCGACGACTACGTCGCCAACCGACTCGAGTTTGTGAAAGGTGTAGCGACCGGACGCTTGTTGCCACCGGTGCTTGCTTCGGCGACCAAAGCTTCGTGGATTCGCACATTTGCTGAGCGCGAAGGAATCAATCTCAGCGAATCGTTTGCTTACTCAGACAGCATGAGTGACCTACCGATGCTTTCGGTCGTGGGCCATCCCGCCGCCGTGAATCCGGATTTGCGTTTGCGCCAAACAGCTCTGCATCACGATTGGCCGATTTTGAATTTGAAGTGAATGGTGAATAGTAAATGGTAAATGGTTTTCGCAGACAACCTCTCACGAAAGGAAAACTGAAATGCGACCACACCATAAACTAGAAGCTTGGAACAAGGCCGTTGACCTGGTGATTGATATTTATCGGGCAACGGACAACTTTCCAAAAGAGGAACGTTACGGATTGACGTCTCAGATCCGCCGCGCAGCCGTGTCCATACCCGCGAATGTTGCTGAAGGTGCGGCGAGGTTCTCTAACAAGGAGTTTGCCCGATTCTTATCAAACGCACAGGGCTCTGCAAGCGAGTTAGAGACAGAACTGCTGATTGCTTATCGACTCGGCTATCTCGATGAGGCAAGCTTTTCGAGCCTAACCAATCAGCTACAGCGAGTGGGTCGGCTGATTACCGGTCTGTCAAAACACGTTGGAAACACGATCGCGCGTCAGGCGCGCGCCTGATACACAACTTAACCGAGCACTTACCATTTACTATTGACCATTTACCGATTGCCATGGCGCTGCAACTAAGAAGAAAAACACACGAATCGATCGTTTACATCGACAACGACAGCGCGCCGCGCATTATGCCGTCGGGCGAGGATTTTATTCTTGAAGACATCCCGGTCGGCACCCGCGTGCTCTATCCAAATCCTCCGCTCAAGGGCCTGCCGAATCGCGAAGCAGCGATTCGCTATGCCCTGAATCACCCCCTCGATTGCGATCCATTGTTCGCGCAGCTCGAGCCCGGGATGAAGATCACGATTGCGATCGACGACATCAGTCTGCCGCTGCCACCGATGGCCACACCGGACATTCGGCAGACGATGCTCGAGGTTGTGCTTGATCTGTTGGCCGCCAACGCTATCGATGACGTGCATATCATCATCGCCAATTCCCTGCACCGAAAGATGACGCCGTGGGAAATGAAGCGAATGGTCGGACAGAAAATCTATGACGAGTTTTATCCGGACCGCTACTACAACCACGACGCGGAATGGAAAGAAGGTCTAATCAAAATTGGTGAGACGCGACACAAAGAACCTTTGGTGCTGAATCGTCGCGCCGCTGAAAGCGACCTGCTGATCTACTGCAATATCAACTTTGTCCCGATGGATGGCGGCCACAAGTCAGTCGCGGTCGGCCTTTGCGACTACGAATCCTTGCGCGCGCATCACGAACCGCAAACTATTCGCGATTCCGACAGCTACATGGATCCGGCGCGCTCCGAGCTCGCCAACAAGTGCATCCGCCTGGGGAAGATCGTCGATAAAGAGCTGAACGTCTTTCACATTGAAAGCGCCATCAACAATCGCATGTATGGCGGTGACATGGACTTTCTGCTCAAGAACGAGGACGACTTCAGCGCCTTTGATCGCATGAAGTTCGAAGCCATGCGCTACACCATGGGCAAGCTGCCGCGCCAGGCGCGTCGCAAGCTGCTCCATTCACGGCCGGCGCAATACGAAATGACCGCGTGCTACGCGGGAAAGACTGAGCCGGTGCATGCCAAGATTGTGGAGAAGGGTTTCCAGCAGTATGCGATTCCGGTGCGCGGACAGTGCGACATTTTGATTACGGGCATCCCGGATATTTCACCTTACAACGTGTACTCGATTCTGAATCCGCTGCTCGTCCAGGTGATGGGCCTTGGTTATCACTTCAACTTCTATCGGAATAAGCCCCTGCTCAAGAAGGGCGGCGTGATGATTCTGCATCATCCGTGCTACGACGAATTCGATCACGACTTTCATCCGAGCTACATCGAGTTCTTCAATCGACTCCTGCCTGAATCGCGCGACGCTTTTTACTTGCGTGACAAGTACGAGCGGGAGTTCGCCAACAATCCGAGTTACGTCGAAATGTATCGGCGCGGCAACGCTTACCACGGCGCGCACCCGTTTTTCATGTGGTACTGGGGAGAAAACGGGCGCCAGCACGTCGGCAAAGTGATCGCGGCAGGCGCTGAAAATGCGCACGTGCCCGCAATGCTCGGATGGGAACGCGCCGACAATCTGACTGAAGCGGTGGCGATGGCGCGCAATTACATGGGCAACTCAGCGGAAATCACCATGCTGCATCAACCGATGATCGGTATCGCAGACATGGAATAGTGGCACAGACTTGCAGTCTGTGTTACGCGCAGGAAACCACAGACTGAAGTCTGTGCCACTTAGTAAGAAATGATTAGCTCAGGAATCATCTCGCGCGCCGTCGCTTTTGCCAGCACGCTGCTGCTGTCGATAGCGATACTCAACTTTTTGCCGGGTGCTCGGGCGCGGCGCCAGACGCATTTCGCGCGTGCTGCGGCTGACGGCAACGTGCGCAGCATGCGACTGCTACAAATGGCCGGCGCGCGGGTTAACCGTCAGGATGGTTGCTGCGCTCCACTTCTTCTCGCTGCGGGCGAGGGCCGGCTCGACGCAGTTCGTTATCTTCTCGATCAAGGCGCTGATGTGAATGCGCGCGACGAGCGAGGTCGCACCGCACTAACTGAAGCAACGTTCTACGGCAACACGTCGGTAATCAAAGAATTGATCCTGCGCGGCGCTGACATAAACGCGGTAAGCAATGAAGGCACTGCTTTAGACATCGCGATCAACACCAAACACGATGCGATTGTTGAGCTGCTAAAACACTACGGCGCAAAAGCAGCCAACGAAGTTCGGTAAGCGAGACGATTATGACTGCCAAGCTTTCACCAACTGAGATTTTCCAAAACCGGCGAGTCTTCATCATTGGCGCCACCGGCTTTGTAGGCAAAGTCACGCTCAGCATGTTGCTGCATCGGTTTCCCAACATCGGCAAGGTGTACGTCACTGTGCGCGCTCGCTCGCAGGAAGAATCCGAAGCGCGCTTCTGGAACAACGTCATCACCGCGGCGCCGTTCGATCCCGTTCGTGAAAGATACGGCAACGCTTTCGATGAGTTCATTCGCGACAAGGTAGCAATCGTGGGCGGTGATGTCGCCGAAGAAAACCTGGGATTCACGGAAGAGGAAGCGGAACGCGTGGCCGGCGACATCGATGTGCTAATTAATTCGGCCGGCAATGTGACGTTCAATCCGACTCTGGAAAGCGCGCTGCGCACTAACGTGGTCGGCACCCAAAACGTGATCGCGTTCGCCAAACGGATGAAGCGGCCGTGCCTCGTGCATATCTCGACTTGTTTCGTCGCCGGCAATCGTTCGGGATCGATTTGGGAAGACGATCAAGTGCTCGGTTATTTTCCGCGCCGCGACGAACTCACCGGCGTTAAGTTTTCAGTGGAAGAAGAAATTCGCGACTGCGCAAAGATGGCCGAACGCGCGCGTGAAGAAGCGAAAGACGCCATGATGGCTGCGTACTTTCGCGAGCAAGCCCGCAAGCGACTAAATGAAGAGATGCGCGATGGCGACGATCCTGACGCGCTCGGACTTGCGGTGGCTCGTGAACGAAAAGTCTGGGTGCGCAATCGCCTGACCGAGATGGGAATTCAGCGCGCCGAGTTCTGGGGCTGGCCCAACATCTATACCTACACCAAAGCCCTCGGCGAACAACTTGTCGCGGCGGAAACCGATATGGTGCGCAGCATCGTGCGGCCCAGCATCGTCGAATCCGCGAAAGACTATCCCTTCCCCGGTTGGAACGAAGGCTTCACCACGACCGCGCCGATCGTTTTTCTGACTCTCAAAGGCCAGCGTCAACTTCCCGCCAACAAGAAACTTATTCTCGACGTGACGCCGGTCGATCAAGTTGCCGCAGTGATGCTCGCAGTCGCGGCTCAGGCTTGCGTCGAACAACCAAAGCTCGTCTATCAAGCGGCCACGGGAGCTGCGAATCCGAACAACATGGAGCGAATCATCGGATTCTGCGGTCTGTTTCGTCGTCAGGAAGAACTTAAGAAAGAAGATGGTTTGCGCTTGTTTCACGAGATTTCCGCCCGTTTCGAGCCTTTTCCAGTTTCACCTGAGCGATTTGAAAAGACGTCCGTGCCGTTGATGAACAAGGCCGCGAAAAGAACTTCTGAGTTGCTCGATCGCGCGAAGCCACGCTGGGGCGGCGGTCGCTACGAAAGCGTAATTAAACGCATCAAGCAGACCGTCGACACTGTCGAAGAGCAAACACGTGAAGCGAAAGAAGCATTCGAAATGTTTCTTCCCTTCACTGTCGAGAACGCTTACGTCTTTCGCTGCGACAACGTGCGCGCGTTGTTCGATCGCATTCGCGAGGACGAGAGACAGATCCTGACCTGGAATCCGGAACAGTTCGACTGGTACGACTACTGGATGAACATCCACCTGCCCGGATTGAAGAAGTGGGTGCTGCCGACGCTGGAAGAAGACATGCGCGCCCAACCGAAGCGTGTTTACACGTATCGCGATCTGGTTGAGCTGTTCGACACGACGACCAAGCGTCACGAGACGCGCGTCGCGATGCGCATCGAACGCAACGGCCGCAAAGAACAGTACACGTATGGGGACTTGCGCGAGCTGGCAACGCGCGCGGCCGCTTTCTTTGCAAGTAACGGAATCAAGTCAGGCGAGCGCGTGATTCTCTTCAGCCATAACGCACCTGAGTGGGGCATGACCTATTTCGGCGTGCTGAAGGCCGGCGCGACCTGTATTCCGATAGACGCAGAAAGTTCAACGAACGAAGTCGTCAACTTTGCCGCCGCCGGCGACGCCGCGGCGATCGTCATCAGCCAGAAGCTGCTCGACGAACATTCTGACCTGCACGACAAGCTGACTGCGGCAGAGTTGAAAGATGTGCGCGTTTGGACGTTCGACGAGATCTACGAACTGCCGGCGCAGGAAGTTGAAGACGAACGCATCGCCCTGCTGCCGCAACGAACTTCGCCGCAGTCGGTGGCCTCGCTGATTTTCACTTCCGGTACAACCGGCCGGCCAAAGGGCGTGATGCTCTCGCATCGCAATTTGACGAGCATGGTTTCGATGCTCTCGTCCGTTTTCGATATGGACACGAACGATGGCGTCTTGTCAGTCCTGCCATTGCATCACACCTTTGAATTCTCGACTGGATTTCTCACGCCGATAAGTCGAGGCGCGCAGATTACTTATCTCGACGAACTGAACAGCGAGAATCTTGCGAAAGCCATTAAGAATGGTCACGTCACAGGCATGGTCGGCGTGCCCGCGCTGTGGGAGCTGCTGCATCGCCGCATCAAAACGCGTCTGCATGAACGAAGCAAGTTTGTTGGTGACACGGCGGACGTGCTGATGAAATTCAACGCCTGGCTGCGCGACAAGACGCCACTCAACTTCGGACAGCTGCTCTTCTATCCGATTCATGAAGGCATGGGCGGCCGCGTTCGTTACTTCATCAGCGGCGGCTCTGCGTTGAGCGAAAAGATCCAGCGCGACTTCCAGGGACTCGGCTTCACGATTCTCGAAGGCTATGGGCTGACGGAAGCTTCGCCGGTTTTGACCGTGACCCGTCCCGAGAATCGGATGCTTTCGGGAACGGTGGGGCGACCGCTGCCGGGCGTGCAGATCGACATCAAGGACCCGGATCCGAGCGGCGTCGGCGAAGTAATCGCGCGCGGGCCAAACGTAATGCTCGGATACTTTGGCAACGAGGAGGCGACGCGTGAAGCCCTGGTCGATCGCTGGCTTTACACGGGCGACCTGGGACGACTGGATGACGACGGCAATCTGTACCTCGTCGGCCGATCAAAAGACATTATTGTCGATACCAACGGCAAGAACGTTTATCCGGATGAAGTCGAAGAGGTCTATCAGGACTCGCCTTACATAAAAGAGCTGAGCGTCTTCGGTCTGCCCGATGGCATCGGCGAAAAAGTCGCCTGCATCGTTGTGCCCGACAAGGAATACGATATCGCCCTCACGGAAACTGAATTGCGTGCAAAGATCGAAGAACATTTCCGCGATGTTTCGGCGAAGCTGCCTTATTACAAGCGGGTGAAGGTGCTGCACTTCACTGAAGAAGAACTGCCGCGGACGGCTACGCGCAAAGTGAAGCGTCGCGAAGTTTTGCAGATCGCTCAACAGATGGAGGCCGGCCGCTCTGAGGTCGGTCTGGAGCGCGAAGAAGTATCCGGCGATGCCGCCTGGTTGGCTGAGATCGTGGCGTCGGTTTCGGGCCGGTCGGTCCACGAAATTACCATGAATTCGCGCCTGCCCGATCTTGGTTTCGACAGCTTGATGTTTGTCGAATTGGCCGCGGCCATCGAAAACGCGGGTGGCGCGTTGCAGGCGCCGGATCGTCTGAATGAGGTTCAGGATGTGCGCGAACTTCTGAGCGTCGTTGACCGGGTGGGCGCGGCATCGCGACGTGAAACGCAGCGCCTAAAGCTTGAGCCGGAGAAAGACGAAGAGATTCACGTGCCTGAAGCGGTGCGAATCGTGGGCAACAAAGTCGTCGAGATTGCGCAACGCACCTTGTACGACCGGATTCTGCGCACTAAGTGCGAAGGACAATCAAACATTCCGTACCACACGAATTTCATTGTCGCCGCGAATCATCAGTCGCACCTCGACATGGGTTTGGTGAAGATGGCGCTGGCCGAGGCCGGCAAAGATCTGGTCGCGCTGGCCGCGGCCGATTACTTCTTCGACACGAAGTACAAGCGCGCTTACATGGAAAACTTCACGAACCTGGTGCCGATGGAGCGTTCCGGATCTTTGCGCCAGTCGCTGCGGCACGCGCGCTCATATTTGGATCGCGGCTACAACGCGCTCATCTTCCCTGAAGGCACGCGTTCGATGACCGGGACGATGGCGGACTTTAAGCCGGTGATAGGTTATCTGGCGTTGGCGGCGCGCATCGGAATTCTGCCGGTTTATTTGGAAGGGACCTATGACGCCTACCCTAAGGGCTCGACAATTCTCAAGCGTCGCGACGTGGGCGCGCGCATAGGTCGTTTCATTTCCATCGAAGAACTGGAAGCCATGACGCAGGACCTGCCGCGTGCCGAAGCCTATCGCCTGATTGCCGAACGCGTGCGTCAAGAAGTGGTGAATCTGCGCGACCGCACGAATGTGAAGTTTGATCCGACGACTGTGCATGAACAATGGAAAGCCGAACGCCGCGCCGGCAAGCTGCGCATTGAAGCGAGCGACGAAGAATACGAAATGGCGAACGGGTAACGGGCAAAGAGGTAAGGGCAAAGAGCAAAGCGGTCAACTCTTAGTTTTTGCTCTTAGCCCTTAGCTCTTAGCCCTTAGCTCTATGCTCTTTGCTCTTAGCTCTTTGCTCTTAGCTCTTTGCTCTTTGCTCTTTGCTCTTAGCTCTTTGCTCTTTGCCCTTTGCTCTATGCCCAATAAGACACCAAAGAAACGCACCGCGCAGATCGTGCCAAAGAAAAGCACGAAGCGTCATGCGGCGATCGTCAAGAAGGTTCCGGCGACGACCCTGATCACGGGCGGCACAGGCTTTCTCGGAGCGCATCTCGTGCGGCAGCTGGTTGATGCGGGGTCGAAAGACATCCGGGTCATGGCGACCTCGATTCCGGAATGGTTGACGGGCCTCGGCGTCGACACGTTTGAAGGATCGATCACCAGCGACGAGGACGTCGCGCGCGCAGTCGAAGGCGTCACCGAGATTTATCATCTCGCGGGCAAGGTTTCGCGCGACAAAGAGGACTCGCGCGCGATGTACAAGCTGCACGTTGAAGGCACTCGTTTGCTTTGCGATGCGGCGAAAAAAGCGGGCGTGAAAACCATGGTAATGGCGTCGAGCAGCGGCACGATTGCAGTGTCCGACAAATCCGATGTGGTTTCCGACGAGACTTACAATCCACCGCTCGACATTATTGCGCGCTGGCCGTACTACGCGAGCAAGGCTTATCAGGAGATGGCGGCACTCGAACGATTCAATGGCGAAGGTTTGCGGCTGGTGATCATGAATCCGAGTTTGCTCCTCGGGCCAGGCGACGATCGTCTCAGCTCAACCAAAGTCGTTTTGGATTTCATGGCGCGCAAGATTACAGCGGTGCCTAACGGTGGGTTGAACTTTGTCGATGTGCGTGACACCGCGCAGGCGTTTCGCGTGGCGATGCAGAAAGGACGGCACGGTCATCGATATCTACTGGGCGCAGTGAATTGGACGTTTGTAAAGTTTTTCGATCGCCTGGCACGGCTGACGAAGGTTGCATCGCCACGGCTCGCATTTCCGTCGAAAGTCGCCGTCACCGGCGCGCAGGTCATCGATTCACTGTTCCGCCAATGGAACTTCACGCCGCCGGTGCAGGCCGACGAAATCGAGATGGCCGAATACTTCTGGTACTTCAAACACGACAAGGCTCGTCGCGAACTCGGTTTCTCACCACGCGATGCCGGCGACACGCTCAACGATACGGTGCGTTACCTGCGCGAGAATTTTCGGGTCGGGAAGTGAATCTCGCGACGTGGTTACGCGCGAGTGCGGAATATTTCGCCGCAGGCGATTTGACAACTCAGCCCAGGGTAGCACCCTGGGTATGCGAACGTTTCCAAATCTCACCCTGAAAGGGTTGAACAATCAATCCCAGACATATCGCTCGTCATACTGAATCTCATATCGGCGCAAGAACTCGCGCAACTCATCTTGAAACGTGTGCCGGCGATGATGCGCCTCTTGGCTGGCTATGTACCGACGAACCTGCTCAACATGAGATTGGCTCACCGAAAATGCTCCATATCCATTTTGCCAATGAAATTGTCTGAATTCGGAACCTTGCGTTTTGATCCACTTAGAAGAACCACGCTTGGTCTGATACACAATCTCTGCAATCGAAACGTTCTTAGAAAGCACGAAGAGTGAGTGAACATGATCGGCTACACCGCCAACTAAGAGAGTTGGGCAATCATGGTTCCGCAGGATTCCGGCGATATATGCGTGGGTTTCCTCACGAATATCGGCCTTCGTAAGAAACGCGTATCGGTCCTTAGTGGAAAAAATGAGATGTGTCCACATCTTTGAGAGAGACTGAGACATTATGGGAGTCCTCCATTGCGGTTTGTTCAACCCTTTCAGGGTACAAACGAATGCGGCTCATTCTAACCCATGGTGTTACCCTGGGCTGAGTTGTGCAACGCCTTCGGCGTGCAAGCACGCGAACTTGGTTTCTCACCACGCGATGCCGGCGACACGCTCAACGATACGGTGCGTTACCTGCGCGAGAATTTTCGAGTTGGGAAGTGACCCATCAGAGCGTTCCCAACTGCCGGTACATCCTCATAAAATCAAAATTGTTCCAGGCTTCGACGATTTTGCCGTCAATGATTCGCGTAATGGTCATGCCGCTAAAATCCACTGGCGACTGAGTTGCGGCAATTCCGAGCCCATCTCCAGTGTGTTTGCCACGCACCGCACAACGCGTAGCAACTAAATCGCGCTCAGCAACTTGATCCTCGACAACGACTTCCATGTTAGGAAACGCGCTCCGGAATTGCGCATGAAACGGAAGAAAACCAGCAGGCCCACGCAGTGGATTGTCGACGTCGTCGGAAAGGCCGTGTGCTATGCCATTTTCAGCGAACATCTCTGGGATCGCTTCAGGTCGCCCCTGGTTCCAAACTTCTTCGAACCAGCGACGCATCAAAGCCTTGTTTGCTTCCTGTGTGTTTTGTTCAGACATGAGGAACCTCCATTAAAAACTGTGACAGAACCGCGAGCGGTAGCGAGCGGGATAAAGGCTCAACTCGCGATGACTTGGGTGCAGCACCTGAAACTTGAGTTCTGATCCCGCTCGCTACCGCTCGCGGTTCTGTACCGCCGTAATCAGTCTTTTTCATCAACATGAAACTTATGCAGGAACCGGTGGATGATCGGCGACAGCACGACTCCCATGATTCCGATAAACATCAGCCCGCTAAACAGCGCATAGGCGGACGCGAAGACTTTAGAAGCATCGGTCGTTAGATCACTCCCGTGGACCGGGCCCATGCCGCCGAGAATCATTGACGCTTCCAAAAGCGAATCGATCCAACCAAAGCCCGCTAAAGAGTGATAACCCACTACTCCGATTATCAACGCAACGGCGACTAATCCTGTCGAGATTATTATTGAGAAGGCTACCCGCTTGGCGAAGATCGAAAACGGAGCGAGCCGCTCGTGCCTGCCTTCAAATCTCCAGGGCCGATGTTTCAATGTTGCAAGAACCTCCGGCATTGTGTCAGAACCGCGAGCGGTAGCGACCGGATCTACATTCAACTGGGATTACTGATCCCATCGCTGCCGCTCCGGGTTCCGACACTAGGGAAATCGTACGCGCAATGCCCGCGGCGCGATCTGAAAAGTCGAGGGCAAACGCCCGACGACTTCGCCGTCTAATTCGACGCGAATTTCTTTGTCTTTGTTCGCCGGACGCGCGACGACTTGTTTGGCGAGTTCGTGTGTGACTTCGCTCATGCGCAGGTGCGCGCCAAAATAAAGCCGTGGGGCGTTGGTGAGCAGACGAAACGAATTCGCATCGCCGATCGTCACTACGTCAAAGTAACCATCATCCAGTTTGGCGTCGGGAGCAATCTTCATGGCGCCGCCGTAATAGCGCGCATTGGCGATGCAGAACTCGGCGACGCGTAAACGCCGCTCTTGGTTCTCATCGATTTGCAAAAGCACATCAGAGGGCGTCGCCGCGAAAGTCGTCTGCACTGTGGCTGCGGCGTACGAGAGCTTGCTGGTGACTTTGCGCGGCGTAAATGCGGGCACCCACTTTTTCGCTCCACCCAGGGCGGCGCGATCGAGCACTTCGGTGCTCATGCCGAAACTCGCCACGTTAATCGAGTATCCAGTCTCGCGCTCGCCGGCTTCGTTAATGAAAGTCACGCGCACCGCGTCGATGGTCTTGGCGCGGCCGTCGCGCAGAGTGCGCGCCGCATCGGCTACGTTATTGGAAACACCGAGGCTCCGCCGAAAATCGCTGCCAGTGCCGGCCGGCAAAATGCCAAGTTCAGTTTCTGATTTAGATTCAATGATGCCATTCGCTACTTCCGAAATGGTGCCGTCACCGCCGCAGGCGATGAGCAGTTTCGTTCCCTGCTTGGCGGCATCCGCCGCCAACTGACGCGCATGCCCAACTGCTTCCGAAAACGTGACTGAGAAAGCGCCAAAATGGGTGCGCAGATCGCTGGCGATCCTGGCCCAGTTTTCGCGCGTCGCGCCGTCGGCGGAAGCCGGGTTAACAATGACTAAAGGCAGAGTCATGAATAACTAGTGATGAGTAATGAGTGATGAGTGTACACCAACCATCGGCAATTGATTGCTCATACTCATGACTCATGACTCATTACTTATCACTTCCTTATCCGCTTCGCCCAGCTCCGCAATCTTGCTCATCAGAAACTCGCCAATCTCTTTGTAAGTCCGCACGTGATCTTTCTTCGCGATGAACTCAGACAGGTCGAGCTGCGCGCCAAAATGAATCCGAATCTTGTCGCCACCAAACCAATTCCCCAGGACCTGCTTGGGCAAATTGTTACCGAGACCGGCGATGAAAACCGGAATGACTTGCGGGTTGGCGTCCTTGATCAGCTTGCCAATCCCCGGTTGGGGTCGCAGGAAGCTGTAAGGGTCGTCGTTTTTATTGCGCGTGCCCTCAGGATGAAAACCAATCACGTTGCCGGCGCCTTCGGTGCAAAGCTGAACCAGCCGGCGCAGCGAATACTTATCAAACGGGCGCTTCTCAGGCATCGGATCGATCCCTGTGACAAAGAACGGCGGATACATCGACCACCAGCCCATGATCAAATTCACGAACATCCCGATGGGATTTTGATAGTAAAACCGGGCACGTACTGGAAAGAATAATTGCTTGCGCCGTTTAGTCTGGCGGAAGAGCGTGGTCGAAACCACGTACATGTCGAAGAAGGATCGATGGTTCGCTACCAGCAAGAGCGGGCGCGCATGATCGACTGCGGCAACGTGTTCGAGGCCGTACACCCTCATCAAGTTGTAGGTTGAAATATGAATCCAGCCCGCGCCAAAAAAACTCTGGCACCAGGTCCAGAACCTCTTCCAGCCGCCGAGATTCATGCGATGCGTGAAATGAAAAGCGAAACGCTCGAAAGGCGAAAGGACCGCGATTTCTTCATCGGTTGGCACTAAAGGCGCCTCGTTGCTGGTACGGGCAGCCACTTTCATCGAATTCGCGTGATCGGATAATAAGTTATCCAGACATCCTCCTCGCGAAGCAATTCCATCAGGAGTTGCCGGAGCTCGTCCAAATAATCAGTTAGCTTTGAATGGTGAAGCGGGTCCTCAAGGTTTAGGTCCAGGTCGCAGAAGAGTATTTGAATCTGGTCTTGGACGATGGTGCCGGCCGAAGTTGAGGACGCGAACAATCCAGTAAACGGGGTCGTGACGGTCGAGCCGCCACGCAAGAGGGCAAGCTCTTCTGAAAGCCATTCGGTTACTGCTCGATAGTCCGCGGTGTCGGTGCGTACCGGAAGAAAGATTTCAACGCGAGTTCGTTTCTCTGAGGGCACGAATCAACTCCCGTATTTTCTCTGCGCGTTGAGGCAATGCCTGCATGATCCGAATCGTCTCCGCGGGGGTGTGCTCCATGGTAATCGGATGCCGCGGATACTTCTTCGGCCCCCCAAGGTCGATTTCCTTTTGATCCCCTTTAGTCAATTCCTTGCTCATTCCCTTGATAATACTTCCTTTTTCAACATAGAAGAAGCTTATTCAATTGAAAAATAACGTGCTTCGGGATGATGCACGATGATAGCAGAAGTGGATTGCTCGGGGTCGAGCTGGAACTCTTCTGTTAATTCCACATCGATGCGTGCAGGATCAAGCAATTCGAACAGCTTGGTTTGATCTTCCAGGTCCGGACACGCCGGATAGCCAAAGCTGAAACGCGAACCCTGATAACCCTGACGGAACAATTCGTTGAGATTCGCGGCGTCGCGACCTGCGATTCCCAGCTCCTGGCGAATGTGCTTGTGCCAAAGTTCGGCCAGGGCTTCAGCGCTCTCCACGCTCAAACCGTGAAAGTATAAGTAATCTGCGTAGTTGTCGCTCTTGAACAACTCTTGCGAATACTCACTGGCGCGGCGGCCCATCGTCACCAGATGGAATGCCACAACATCCATGCGGTCCGATTCAACCGACGCGAAATAATCCGCCAGACATAGATGGTTGCCTGAAGGTTGCCGCGGAAAAGTGAAGCGCGTGCGTTCGGTTTGCGCGTCATCTTTATAAATGATCAGATCGTTGCCGGATGACTGGCAATGAAAGTAACCATAGACGACCTTCGGCACCAGCAGACGCTCGCGCTCACTGCGCGCTTTCAGCTCCTCATAAACCGGGCGGACGTGTTCAGCGACGAATGCCTGGTACTCATCGTTTGATGTTCGTCCCTGCTTGAATTGCCATTGGCCTTTGAAGAGGGGCGTTTCATTCACGAACTGAAACACGTTGTTCAGCGGGATGCGATCGACAACGCGCGACCCGAAAAACGGCGGCTGCGGAATCGGCACATCGGCGCTGACGTGCGAACGAATTGTGTGCGTGGTGTCTCCGATGACCGGACGAATTCGCGTCGGTTTACGGACGCCGAGCTTTGCTTCCTCGGCTAGCAGCTCCTCCTGGTCGTCCGATGTTTGGCCAGTCGCTTCCGGCTCCGACATGGCGCCGGCTGCCGCGGCGTGCGCCTGACCATTGCGAGACATCAGCTTGTCCATCGTGTGCAACCCCGCAAACGCATCGCGCGCATAGAACAGCGTGCCTTTGTAGAGAGATTTCAAATCATCTTCCACGTAGCGACGCGTCAAAGCTGCGCCCCCAAGCACGACCGGGACCTTGATGTCGCGCTCGTTCATCACTTCCAGATTCTCTTTCATGATGAGCGTCGACTTGACCAGTAGTCCGCTCATGCCGATCGCGTCGGCCTGGTGTTCTTCGTACGAATTCAGAATCGCATCAATCGTCTGCTTGATGCCGAGATTGATTACCTTGTAGCCGTTGTTGGTCAGGATGATGTCGACGAGATTCTTGCCGATGTCGTGCACATCGCCCTTGACCGTCGCCAGGACCATCGTTCCTTTCGCAGTAGCTCCGCCCTTTTTCTCCATGAAAGGCTCAAGAAAGCGCACGGCGGTTTTCATCGCTTCGGCCGATTGCAGCACGAACGGCAGTTGCATCTGACCGCTACCGAACAGCTCGCCGACGACCTTCATTCCCTCGAGCAGAATGTTGTTGATAATGTCGAGTGCGGAATAGCTCTCAAGCGCCAGTTTCAAATTGTCTTCGAGCCGAAGCTTCTCGCCGTCGATGATGTGGAACTTAAGTTTTTCTTCGATAGTTTCGCCGCGGGCTTCTTTCTTCTTCGACTTTGTCGTGACGCCTGCGAAGAGCTTCGTGAATTCGACGAGCGGGTCGTAGGTGCAGATGTCGCCTTCGGTACGCACACTTCCAGGGTGCTGCACGCCGGAGCCCTGCGTATCAAACTCGCGGCGGTCATAGATCAAGTCGAGCGCGACTTTGAGCTGCCCTTCTTCGATACGATTCAGGGGTTCGATTTTGCTGGCGTTGACGATTGCTGAATCAAGCCCGGCAGCGACTGCTTCATGAAGAAATACTGAATTAAGAACTATGCGTGACGCCGGGCTCAGCCCAAACGAAACATTTGAGACGCCGAGGATGGTGAAAGCCCCGGGCAGCTCCCTCTTAATTCTTCTAATCGCGTCGATTGTCTCCAGCGCGTTGCGCCGATCCTCTTCAATGCCGGTTGAGATCGGCAACGCCAACGCATCGAAGAAAATATCGTCAGCGGGAATACCGAGTTCTTTCGTCGCCTGGTCGTAAGCGCGCTTCGCAATCTCAAACTTGCCGTCAGCGGTGCGCGCCATCCCTTGTTCATCAATCGTGCCGACAACGACGCTGGCGCCATATTTCTTCGCCAACTCGATCAGTTTCGCAAAGCGCGGCTCGCCGTCTTCGTAATTCGTCGAATTCAGAATCGATTTGCCGCCGGCGTGCTGGAGACCGGCTTCCATCTTCTGCCATTCGGTCGAATCGAACATCAACGGAATCTTGACATTGGTCACCAGCCGCGATGCCAGTTCGTGCATGTCTTTTTCGCCGTCACGGCCGACAAAGTCCACGTTCACGTCGAGCACGTGCGCGCCTTCGCGTTCCTGCTCGCGCGCGAGCGACACCAGGCCGTCCCAGTCTTCGGCGTTCAGTAGATCGCGCATCTTTTTCGAACCGCTGGCGTTCACGCGCTCACCGACTATCAGGAATGAAGTGTCCTGCCGATAAGGTTGCTGAATGAAGATTGATGAGGACGCCGCAGTGCGCGGAACATTTCGTTTCACCGGCGTCACGTCTTTGACTGCTTCAACCACAGCCCGCAAGTGTGCGGGCGTCGTTCCGCAACAACCGCCGACGATGCTCACGCCCAGATCGCGCGCGAAGTGCCCTAAATCCTTCGACAAAGATTCGGGCGTCTCTTTGAAGACAGCATGGCCGCCGACATTTTCCGGGATGCCGGCGTTCGGAATCACGGAAACGGGAAACTTTGAATTCTGGCAAAGGTAGCGAACGTTCTCCGCCATCTGCTGTGGGCCGGTGGCGCAATTCATGCCGAGCACGTCGATGGGAAAAGGTTCGATCGCTGTGTAGGCCGCAGCGATTTCAGTTCCCATCAGCATCGTGCCGAACGCTTCAATGGTGACTTGGGCGATGACGGGCACGCGCCGTTTTGAAGACTCGAATTCTTCAAAGATGGCGGCCAGTGCGGACTTCGTCTGCAGAATGTCCTGACAGGTTTCGACAATCAGCAAGTCTGCGCCGCCATCCAGCAACCCGCGCGCCTGCTCGCGATAGGACGCTTTCATGTCGAGGAATGAGATGTGGCCCAGCGTCGGCAGCTTTGTGGTCGGGCCCATGGAGCCGGCCACCCAACGCGGCTTTTCTTTGGTGGAGAAATCTGAGGCGACGCTTTTGGCGAGTTCGGCGGCCTTTTTGTTCAAATCATATGCGAGATGCGCGATCTGATATTCGGCGAGCACGATCGACGCGCCCCCGAACGAGTCAGTTTCCACCACGTCGCAACCGACTTCCAGAAATCCGGCGTGCACGTTGGCGACTGCTTCCGGCTTGCTGATCAGGAGATGTTCCGGACAGCCTTCGAACTGTGGGCCGCCGTAGTCATCCACGGTCAGGTCCTGCGCATGCAGATTGGTTCCCATCGCGCCATCAAAGACGACGATGCGATCGCGAAGTGTGTCGAGAAAGTTAGCCATTCACAGAATTCTTGATTTTGGATTTTTGATTTGCGATTGCCTGGTTACCAATCGTGCGACAACCATCGCGGCCGACAATCAGAAATCGAAAATCACAAATCTAAAATGTCGAAGCCCCGCGCTGCTAACAACGCGGGGCCTTCATCAAAACATTCCGAACCGTTTGAAAGACTCGCCGAGCTGTTTAGCGGATTATTTTACGTGGCCGCAAGTCGCCTTAACTCACCACGTTTTGTCAACGGCTATTGAAACATCGCATTTGCACCCTGTCAAACACACCCGCTGCCTAATCCGGCTTTGTCTATTTACGATTTAACAATTAGGATTTACCATCTTCGTTCATGCGTCGCGCCATCTATCCCGGCTCATTCGACCCCGTCACCAACGGGCATCTCGATATCATTCAAAGAGGCTGCAAGCTCTTCGACGAAATTATCGTCGCGATTCTGGTGAATCCCGAAAAGACGCCGTTCTTTTCCGTGGAAGAACGACGCGAGATTCTGGCCGAGGTGCTGAAAGATATCGAGCGGGGCAGCTGTAAAGTGGTGGTCGAAAGCTTTGAAGGCTTGTTAGTGCAGTACGCGGCGGAGCGCCAGGCACACGCCATTGTGCGTGGCATCCGCGCAATTTCGGATTATGAATATGAGATGCAGATGGCGCTGATGAACCGGCGACTCGAGCCTGCTCTCGAAACAGTTTTCATGATGCCGGCCGAGGCCTATTCATATGTGAGCTCGCGTTTGGTCAAAGAAGTGTTTCACCTGGGCGGCAGCATCGGAGGCCTGGTGCCGGCGATCGTGGAAGAACGCATGCGAACTAAGTCCCAAGTTCCAGGCCCCAGGTCCAAAGCCGTAAATCCGTAAAGTTATGTCGACTCCGAAATCTTCATCGGCCTTTCCAATTTCCGAACGCGTTGCCGAGATGAAAGCGTCATCGACGCTCGCGGCGATGCAGGTGGCGGAAGCGATGCGCGCTGAAGGGATCGACGTCGTCGATCTCGGCGCGGGCGAGCCTGATTTCGACACGCCGCAAAACATCAAGGACGCCGCCATTGCGGCCATGCAAGCGGGTCAGACGAAGTACACGCCGACTGCAGGCACGCGCAAACTTCAGCAAGCCATCATCGACTTTTATCGAGGCGAATTCAGCGCGGCGTACGAACGCAACGAAGTGATGGCGACGGCTGGTGGCAAGCAGGCTGTCTTCAATGCAGTAGTTTGTTTGATCAATCGGGGGGACGAGGTTCTGATTCCAAAACCCTACTGGGTGACTTTTCCCGAGATTGTGACGTTCGCGCGCGGCAAATCGGTTTTTATTGAAACCGAAGAGAATGATTTCGTGTTGACGGCCGATATGGTGCGCCAGGCGATCACTCCCAGGACAAGACTAATCATTCTGAATTCACCTTCAAATCCGTCGGGCCGCGTTATTCCGCCTGACGAGTTCGAACGCATACTGGAAATCATCGCGGAACACGATGCCTACGCGATTTCTGACGAGTGTTATCTCCGGTTCGTCTATCCGCCACACAAAGTTTTCAGCGCGGCTTCTTTGCGGCCTGAGCTGCGCAAACGGCTCTGCATCGCCGGCTCGTTTTCTAAGACGTACGCGATGACCGGTTGGCGGGTCGGCTATTCGCTGGCAAATGCGGACTGGACGCGCGCGATGCTGAAAGTGCAGGGACACTCAACCAGCAACACGACTTCGATCGCCCAGGCGGCCGCTACCGAAGCGTTCAACGGCCCACAGGAATCAGTGGCGACGATGTTGGCGGAATACACAAAACGACGCGAATGGCTGCTGAAGGCACTCAACGAAATTTCAGGCTGGCGATGTCCGCAACCTGAGGGAGCTTTTTACGCTTTTCCGGACCTTCGCGGATGTCTCGGCGGAAAATTGAAAACGTCGGCAGATTTCGTCAACGAGCTTTTGGAGAAGGAACAAACGGTAGTCACCGACGGCGCGGGCTTTGGCGCGGATGGATTCATTCGCATTTCTTACGCGACCTCGCTGGATCGTTTGCGTGAGGGAGTGGAAAGAATCAAACGAGTGATATCAGAAGCCCGACTGTGAGGGAGGGCAACTTGCGGATGCATTGGACTTAAGCGGCTACGCGTCTTGCCCTCCCTGACGGTCGGGCTTCTGACACCGGACAAATAAAAGAGGCGGGACAAGTCCCGCCTCTTTTGATTTCTCCGGCAAGATGCCGGCCGCCCAGGATGCGTGCGCCCCGGTTAGTACAGATTGAAGTTGTATTCCAACTGCATCCACATCGACACGTTGTGCCCATCCTTTTGCGCAGGCACAAAGCGAATCTGCTTCGCGGCTGCAATCGCGCGCTCGGTGAGCCCGTCCGGCAATCCACGGATCGTGGAAATGTTCATTACCGATCCGCTGGACGAGAAAACTGCTCGCAGCACGACTGTACCCGTGACTTGATTCTTGCGCGCCGTCTCAGTGTATTGCGGTTCAGGTTTTTCCAGAACGCGCGCGCGGCTGGACACCTCACCGCTCTTGAAGATGCGATTGTAATCGGTGCCGCCGCCACCGCCGCCAGCACCGCCGCCGCCTTCATTGCGGTCGCCACCGCCAGTGTTACCGCCACGGCCGGGACCGTAACCGCCGCCCTCACCCGGGCCGACACCGCCACCAGTTCCACTACCGATTCCGTTACCGGTTCCCGGTCCGGAGGACGCCGTCGTCGATTTAGACTTCGGATCGCCGTACTGCAAGTTGCGGGCGTCGGGCGGGAATAGTTTCGGATCAGCGTCAAGTGTCGCCGGCATAGGCAGCGCCGGATTTAGGATTTTCGGGGGATGCGGATCCGGAGCGACCACCTGCGGAATGTGCAAGTCAGCCTGCGGCAGTTTTCCGAAAGAGGCGGGCGTCTGTTCTTCACGACCGCCGCCGCCGCCGCCGCCGGCTTTTTCCTGCTTGGGCTTGCTGCCACCGCCATTTCCTTTCGCCATTCCCGCAGTGCCTTCGTCAGGCGTGGGCTGCTCGTTCGGAATGTCGGTGATCATCTGCGTCAATTCCATCTCTTCTTCGGTTTTCGCCTGTGCCATAGCCCGCTCGTGCATACGAGACCAGAAGACATACGCGCCGATGGTGCCGAAAACGAGGACCAGTGCGACCACTATTCCCGATAAAACATTTGAAGAATCGGCAGGGCGAGCACCCATCACCGCAGCGCCGCTATCACGCCCCAGCCACGTGGCAAACAAGGCCAGCAGCGCCAACGCCGCCACCCCGCCAACTCCGAACAAGCCGATACGTGATGTCGATGCTGATTGCGTCCGATCGATCACCGCGAGCAATCCAACCAAAGCAGCGATCGCGCCCAGGGCGATCAGGATGGCCAGCATTGCGTCGCGCTTTCCGAAGAACTTACCCATCATCTGGCCATAGCCCTGGATTGAGCGCTTCACGAAGCCAAACGGATCGCGTTTGAACTCGGGCCAGGTCAACTGATAATTGTGTGCGACGTTACCGACTTCATCGGCCAGACGCGACGCCAGGCCGCGGTCTTCCAGAATCGTAAGATGATACTCGCCGATATTTTCCGTGAGTGCGGCGGCGCCGGCTGTGGCCGCCACAGTCGCGGGAATGGGAACTGAGAAGCTGGACGCGGCAACTTTTGCGGGTTCAGCAGTGATAGCCGGCTCCGGGGGAGTGGCCTCACTGACTGGCGCGACTGGGACCGCCGTGAGGGGCGACCCGTCGACCGGGCAAAAGCTGAATCTTTCAGCGAATTCTTCCTGGCACGTATTGCAAAATTTCATGTTTACTACCTCGCTACCCCGCTCGGGATTGAATGCCAAATTGGACACCGAACCGCCGCTCATACTTTGTTGATAAGCTGCCGCTACACGGTTGTCCAGCGTGTCGGGTGTTTCCGGCACGTTCCATTGCCGCAGCAAATCTCTGAGGTCCTCGTCCTGCATGAACTTAGCGTCAAAATCATTCATTACTGGTAACTCCTGCCGCTCATGCCGACGTGCTTACGCGCGTTTCAATGTAGCAGCTTCACGCCCTGCGCGAAAGTACCGTTCAAGCTTTGTTCGCAGCTTCTCGCGCGCCCGAAACAGCCGCGCTTTCACCGTGTTAGCATCGACCCCGACGATTTCTCCAATTTCCGCCAACGAAAGCTCTTCGTACTCGAAAAGCACCAGCGCCTCGCGTTGTAGTGGCGGCAGGGTCGCGATCGCTCCAGCTACTTCAGTAGCAAGCTCGTCATCCAAAACCCGCGCCATTGGCTCGTTTCGGTCGGTACCGGCCGGCTCTTCCGAAAGCTCGTCCAGAGCCGTTTCGCGGCCAAAGCTTTGATACTGCTTCGCCGCCAGGTTCCTCGCCGCCGCGTATAAGTACGTGCGAAAAGAAGCCTTACTTGAATCAAATCGTCCCGGCTGCCTTATCAAACTGAGGAAGCAATCGTGAGCGACATCTTCGGCTGCTTCCACCGAACCCAACATGCGATACGCGAACCTAAAGATCGGGTCGCGATATCGCTGGTACAGGATCTGAAAAGCGTTTGTGTTACCCTGCGCCGCGTCCGCAAGCAGCTTTTCGTCTGTCACCTGGTTCGCCAATCAAAGCGCTCGATCCTGTAGGAATCCGTTCCCTACTATTTATTACTGCTAATAGACCGGAAGTTACGAACTATTTTAGGGCAGCCGTGAAAAAATTCCTCTGACGAACCGGCATTATACTATTGATTGCCCCGGTTTGAGCACGCGAACCGTAGCCTGCAACGCCTTTCAGCACAGGGCTTTGATGCGGTTTTCCGGGCGCAGGTTGACGCGTTTTTCGACGACATCTAAACTCTTTTTCGCCGCATCCCAATTGGCTGCTCGAGATGCTAAAGCCGTTAGGATTACGCCATCCGAAGCTTTCAGATTCAATTAATGCTGAACAAGATGACGAATTACCTGCCTCGCCTTTGCCGCGTGCTTCTCTGTCTGTCACTAGCCGGATTGGTTCCCGCGATGTCCGCCGCGCAAACGGCGCCGGAACCTGACCGCGAGATTCTCTTGAACGGCCTCAGAATTCTGTATTGGCCCCAGCCGGGCAATCCCGACGTCGTTGTGCGTATGCGGGTTCACAGCGGCGCGGCATTCGATTTGGCGGACAAGGGCGGAATGATGGCGCTGCTTGGCGACGCTCTGTTTCCCGACGAATCCACCCGCGACTATGTGAAAGAAGAATTGGGCGGGCGGTTGGAGGTTATGACCACGTACGATGCAATCGATGTCACGATTTCCGGCAAGGCCGCCAATCTCGAACGAATGATCGACTTGCTGCGCGGCGCCGTGCTGACAACTCAGCTGGGCGCCGAAAACGTGACTACGTTGAAGAGCGCGCGGATGAAGTCCTACGAAGCCAAAATGTCCCAGGCTGGCGAACTAGCCGATCGCGCGATTACTGCTCGCCTGTTCGGATCGTTTCCTTATGCTCATCCAGCAGGCGGGACGCCGGTGTCGCTTCCGAAAGTGGATCGTGCGGATTTGCTGCTCGCGCGCGAACGCTTTCTGAATGCGGACAACACGTCACTCGCCGTCGTTGGCGGCGTTGACAAAGCGCGTCTCATGCGCGCCTTGCGGCAGTTGCTTGGGCCATGGGGGAAGTCTGACAAGACAATCCCCTCGACCTTCCGTCAGGCGTCACCGCCGAATCCTCACGTCCTGATATTAGACGCGCCCCAGAGTTCGAACGCAGAAATCAGACTAGCGGTGCGGGGCTTGGCGCGCGGCGATAACGACGCCCTGACGGCGGAGCTGCTGGCAAATGTGGCGCGCAGTCGTTGGCAAGCAGCCTTGCCCGAGTTAACGAATGTCGCAGTTCGGCATGAAGGTCATATGCTTCCCGGGATGTTCGTCTTCAGCGCAACGGCCCCGCAGGCTTCGGCGGGGAAAGCTGTGGCTGCGGCGCAGGAAGTCATGCGCAAGTTGAGTCAAACAGCCCCCGCCGCCGACGAAGTTGAACGCGCGCGCGCAACTCTTTCCGCGCAGTTGTCACAGCAGTACTCGCAACCTGCTGGTCTCGCTGAAGCCTGGCTCGACGTGGATACTTTTAAGTCGGCACGCCCGAGCACTGTCTCGACTCTGGTCAGAAGTCTTACGCCTGCGGATGTTCAGCGTGTCGCCGCCAAACTATTTAATGGCGCGAATGCAGCTACAGTCCTCGTCGGCAACGCGGAACAACTGAAACCGCAGTTCCCGGGCAATTTCGAAATGTACAGCAACACAGTCTCGCCTCCGGCAAAGCCCTAAGATTTTAGAAACCTATCGCAAGGCACTTGCAACCATCGCCCCGACACCATGGGCTTAACTGAACCTGCGAACAATTTACCTGAGGATCACGCTCGGCGGGTGCGCGAAATGTTCGCGCGAATCTCTCCGAGATACGATCTCCTCAACCATCTGTTGTCGGGCAACATCGACAAGCGATGGCGTCGCAGGGTTATCAGGAAGTTGTCGCCTCTGTTGCCGGTCAACGCTCACGTTCTCGATGTGGCGTGCGGCACAGGCGATTTAAGTATCGAGATCTTTGAAGCGAAAAACTCACGCGTTGTGGGTATTGATTTCTGCCGGCCGATGCTGGAACTGGCAAAGGCGAAGACGAAGGCGATTCCTTTTGTTGAAGGCGACGCCCTGCATCTTCCGTTTGCGGACGGATCGTTCGATCTTGTTACGATTGGATTCGGCTTACGGAATCTTTCCAGTACTGACGCGGGGCTTCGAGAACTTCGTCGAGTGCTTAAACCACGCGGTTGGGCGGCGATTCTCGAGTTTTCACAGCCAACGGTATCCGGCTTGCGTCACCTCGTAGCGTTCTATTATGCGCGATTATTACCGCGCATCGGCGGCTGGTTGAGTGGATCGCGCACCGCCTACGAATATCTGCCTGATTCGATCTCCAAATTTCCGAATCAGCAGCAACTGGCGGCGATGATGCGCGACGTAGGGTTCGATAATGTGACGTTTGAAAATTTGACCGGCGGCGTAGCTGCTCTGCATACGGGCCAGCGCGCTGCTTAGCGCGAGTCCTCTTGCGCGAAGTACCCACGTAACGCGCAAATTAATTTTGCGCCGGAACTTGGTTGGGCCCAGCAGGGCAGTCAACCAATACAACGTAGTCCGTGGGGCTTGCTAGTCGGTGATAAGGTTGTCGGGGCCGAGTCGCTGATAATGCAAGTTCCCTCCGGGCTACGTTCGTCTTTGGCTTCTAATCTCTTCTCCCAATAGCTGCACACAAACACATTCTGCTATCATCCGCGCTCGGAAACTCGAAACTGTCCTGATGAAGCGCAAAATCTTCGGAGTGCTCCGTCGCCTGGGCTTTCTCGTGCTCGTGGTCTGGACGGTCGTGTCGCTGGTCACCTTGCTGATCGAACTTGTTCCCGGAGACCCCGCGACGGCCGTTCTGGGCGATCAGGCCACGCCCGAACAGCTCGCGCAATTCCGCGCCCGTCACGGGCTGGATCGACCCGCTTTCTTTTTCGGAATTCCCGCGGATGAGAACGGCCAACGCCATTTCCGCTGGTACGGTTTGGACAATCGCTACACAGACTATTGGCGGGCTATTCTGCACGGCGATCTGGGCACATCGTTCCGCACCGAAACACCTGTCTTCGAACTGATCACCGAACGATACCCGGCTACGATTGAACTCGCGGTGGCAGCGATGCTCATCGCCGTCTGCATAGCGATTCCACTCGGGGTCATTGCCGGGAAAAACCGGGGCACATTAACGGACAACGCTTTATCGGTGGTGGCTCTGGTGGGCATCAGTCTGCCCAGCTTCGTCATCGGCCCGATGCTGGTTTACATCTTCGCGGTGAAACTCGGCTGGCTGGCGCCGTCGGGACGCTTCACCTGGAGCGACATCATTCTGCCCGCCTTCACGCTGGGCGCGGCGCTGTCAGCGATCCTGACGCGCATGGTGCGCTCTTCCGTGATCGAAGAACTCGGCGAGCCCTACGTTCGCACTGCCCGCGCGAAGGGACTGAGCGAGCGCACAGTCGTTTACAAGCATGTTCTCAAGAATGGGTTGATTCCCGTAGTCACAGTCTTGGGTCTGCAACTGGGAGTGCTCCTGGCCGGCGCCATCATCACCGAAAAGATTTTTGGCTGGCCCGGCCTGGGTTTGCTCCTGGTTGAAGACGGAATCGCCAAGCGCGATTACAGCGTCGTGCAGGGCTGTGTGCTCGCCATCAGCACGACGTACATCATTGCGAACACGTTAACGGACCTGGTTTATCGCTGGCTCGATCCGCGCATCAGGGTTTCGTAAATCGTGAATCGTAAATACATACACAGACGCAGCGCGTTAACCATTCACGATTTACCATTTACGATTTACCAGCTTACATGAATCGTCTCGGCATCATCGGCATAGTAATTGTCGCGGTCTTCGTACTGGTCGCGCTGTTTGCGCCTTTCATCGCCACGCATGACGTCGGCGCGACCGATTTGTTGCTGCGCTATGCGCCGCCGTCGGCTGCTCACTGGTTCGGCACCGACTCGACTGGGCGAGACATTTTTTCGCGGGTCGTCTTTGGTGCGCGTATTTCGCTGGAAGTGGGAATTGTGGTCGTCGCCGTTTCAGCCTTCTTCGGCACAATCGCTGGAGCTATTGCGGGATATTACGGCGGCTGGGTTGATCGCTTTCTGTCGGGTTATATCTTCAACGTGTTTCTAGCTTTTCCTGGTTTGCTGCTGGCAATCGCGCTGGTGGCTTTTCTGGGCGCCGGCCTGAATAAGTTGATCTTCGCGCTGTGCATCATTGGTTGGGTTGGTTACGCGCGGCTGATTCGCGCGCAGGTCTTGAAGGTGCGTGAATACGATTTCGTAAACGCCGCGCGTGCCCTCGGCGCCGGCGATCTGCGGATTCTGGCTGTGCACATTTTGCCGAACGCGATTCAGCCGCTGATCGTGCAGGCGAGTTTAGGCATGGCGGGCGCCGTTCTCGCAGAGGCTTCGCTCTCTTTTCTCGGATTGGGTGTGCCGCCGCCCGCGCCTTCCTGGGGCGTGATGATTGAAGAAGCCCGCGACCTTTCCACTTTGCAGGCGGCTCCGCACGCGCTGATTTTCCCCGGACTCGCAATCGCTCTCACCGTGCTCGCCTTCAACTTTATCGGCGACGGCTTGCGCGAGTACCTCGACCCGAGACAACGCCGCAGGTAAACTCTCTCGAAATGTCCGCCGCCACCTTCCCGCTTGATTCTTCAGTCACGGCGCCAAACGGAAAAGCAGTCGTGTCTGTCGATCACATCTCGAAGACGTATCCGGTTCCGTTTCTGCGCTTGAAGAAAGCGTTCAAGCGAAAATTCAAACCGCCGGTCGAAGCGGTCCGCGACGTAAGTTTCGAAGTTCGCGAGGGCGAGATCTTCGGGCTCATTGGTCCGAATGGCGCCGGCAAAACGACGCTCACTAAAATCATCGCTACCTTGATTCAGCCCACCGCGGGGCAAGTGACGGTTAAAGGCTTTGATAGCGTGCAGGACGACCTCGACGTGCGGCGTCACGTCGGGCTGGCGGGCGCGGAAGAGAGAAGCTTCTACTGGCGTCTGACCGCGGAACAAAATCTGCAGTTTTTTGCGCGGCTGCACGGCTTGAGCGGAGATGAGGCGACCACGCGAATCTCACACCTTTTGCGCGCGCTACAACTGGAAGACTCGGCGCGCAAGCGATTCGCAGAGCTCTCCACCGGAAACAAACAAGGCCTCGCAATTGCGCGCGCGCTGCTCGCCAATCCGCCGGTGCTGCTGCTGGATGAGCCCACCCGTTCGCTCGATCCGCTCGCCGCCACGCGCATGAGAGCAACGATCAAATCGCTCACTCAGGACGCGGCCAGGCGCGTGACGGTATTTTTGACTTCGCACAATCTTGCGGAAGTCGAAGAACTCTGCAACCGCGTCGCGATCATCAGCCAAGGCGAAATCCGCGCGTTGGACGCGCCGCGGAACTTGCGCGCCACGCACAGCGACAACGAGAAAGTGTCGATCACTTTTACGGTCGAAGATGCGATGAAAGTTGAGGCGGCTTTACGCGACGCATTCAGCAGCCACCCGTTCACGCTGGGACGCGGCGAAGTGAGTAATACCTGGACTCTGGCCTTTTCGCGCAAGGCAAACGATCAAACTCTGGATACGGTTTTGCGCGTCCTGCATAACGCAACCTCGATCGTCAAAAGCATCGAATCGGAGCGCGCGACTTTGCTGGAGGTGCTGGAACATTACGAACAGCCGGATAGTCAGCAGAAGGAGAAGGGCGAATGAATCCCCTGCTCTTTCTCCGCCGCATCTGGGCGTTTGTAGTGCGCGATTGGCGCCTGGAACTGAGCTATCGCATGCAGTTCTTTCTCCGCGTGCTTTCAATCCTGATTCTCGTCACCACCTTTTTCTTCGTGTCCAGGATCTTCGTCGGTTTTGCCGACCCGCGATTTACGCAGTGGCATGATCCGCTGGCCGCCTGGCTAACCGGCATGGCGATGCTGAACTACTTCATGACGGGCTTTTCAAGTCTGGCGAACGCTATTCGACAGGAGCAAGTGCAAGGAACTTTGGAGAGCGTTCTGATGACGCCGATCAGCGTACCGACCGTGATTGTGGCAAGTTCAGCCTGGGATTTTGTGCAGGCGACGCTTTTCTCGTCGCTGTACCTGGTCTTCGGCTGGCTGTTTTTCAACGTGCATTACATGGGCAATTTTCTGCTCGCGCTCGCGTTTCTTTTGCTAACGACAGTTGTGCTGTCCTGCCTCGGGATTCTTTCGGCCAGCTTCGCAATGGTTTTCAAGCGCGGCGATCCATTTGGGGTTTTTCTGGGGGCCGGTTCCGCGTTGTTTTCCGGCGTGTTCTTTCCCACGCAACTGATTCGCGATTACGCCGGCGGCGCCGTGGCCAGCGTCTCGCGTGTGCTGCCGGCGACTTACGGCCTTGACGGCCTTCGCCGCGTACTGATTGAAGGCCAGGGCTTCGCGCAAGTGCGCCAGCCACTGATCAGTCTATTGATTTTTCTGGCAGTGCTGCTGCCGTTGTCGCTGTGGGTTTTTAGCCGCGCAGTGAGAAGAGCGAAGCGCGAAGGAAGTTTGATCCAGTATTAGCAGGCCACAGATTTACACGGATTACACGAATTGCTAAGAAGCGATGCCCTGCTAGTTCTTATCTGTGTTATCTGTGTTATCTGTGTTATCTGTGTAAATCTGTGGCTCTTATTTCTGCGCAATACTCGAGGTCGAATAACTATCTCGCGTCCGCACCGCCAGTCCGGGCTGACGCACGCGAACTTTGATTTGGCGGTCGCCGCTGTTGGTTTGTGAGTTTGAGTAGTAGCCGAGACTGTATTGCACGCCGAGTTCGGTGGTGATTGCGGCAAACGCGGGAGTTACATCGCGCAGATCATCAGCCCGATAAAAACGGCCCCCGGTTTTCTCAGCCAGGGTGCGCAGGTAAGGTTCGCTGACGGCGTAACCTTTCAAAAGTCTTTCGCGAATTTTGCGGCGGGCCTTTTCGTCTTTGATGGCACTCAGGCGTTCCGGCAGTTGCGGCAGGGTGTTGTATTGCACGGTGTAAATCGAAACATCCTGTTCGGCAATTCCTTCCAGAGTATCTTTCATCGCCACGCGACTGTTTTGATCGACGCCATCAGTCATCAAAACGATCGCCTTGCGTCCGGGAATCTGTTCCATCCGCTTTAAGACGAGCTGTACTGCATCGTAGAGCACGGTGCCATCAGTAACAGTTGGGATGTGCAGCCTGGTGCGGCGTATCTTGCTGACATCCTCTGGTTCGGTCAACACATGAACCCCGCCGTCGAAGGTAACTGCCATCATGCGATCATTCAGACGCAGACGGCTGACAAACGTATTTGCCGCTTCGCGAATCTGGGCCAGCTGAGATTGCGTTGAGCCGCTCATGTCGAGCATCAGGGCAACGGTGAATGGTTTCTCGATGGAAGCAAAGTAAGTGACCTTTTGTTCGACGCCATCTTCGAAAATCTGAAAATCATCCTTCCGCAGATTTCCCACGTAGCGTCCGTTTCGATCCATCACTACGGCCGGTACGGTGATGAGACTCGTGCTGACTCTCACGACACTGTTTGAGTCCACTTCCTCTGGCTGCGAACTTGAGGTGGTTCTGTCTGTCGTTGCGCTGGTCGAAGAGGTTGAAGACCCACGCAAAACCGGTGGTCTGCCGGAGCCACTCTGCGCCCGGATCCCGACGACAAAAGAAAGCGACGAAAGAGCAATCACGATGGCGGATAAAAGAGCTTTCATAATTCGTTTCTTAGTTCCGAACCCTTCAATAGAGGAAACATCGAAATGACCGCAGATTTCAGTCGGAAAACTGCCCCCCTCGGAAAGAGTGTGGTGTTCGACTTTGCGGTTTTTCTTGGCGACTTTGCGACTTGGCGTGAGAAACGTCTCTCGAAGAGGAAATTTCACGCAAAGGCGCAAAGACGCAAAGGCTCGCAAAGAAAAAATTGAACACTTCACAGAAGGACAGCCCCTGACACAACAGCTCTGCCTTTTGCCTTTTGCCTTTTGCCTTCTGCCTTCCGCCTTCCGCCTTCCGCCCTTTGCCTTTTGCCTTTTGCATTCTGCCTTCCGCCTTTTGCCTTCCGCCTTCCGCCTTTACCCCTTCCCCTTTGTCTCTTTTCCCTTTACCCTTGCCTGCATGTGGCGAGTCATCCGTTACATCATCTATTCCATCCTGGGAATCTTTCTGGGCGGGGTGATTTTTGAGGCGGCGTCGGTGCCGCGCACCGGCGATTTACAAACTCACAATCCGGCGTCAACTTCCCTCATTGAAGCTCGCAACCGCGAATTTCGCAGCCGCGGCCAGGAACCTCGGCGTTTTCAAATCTGGGTGCCGCTCGATCGCATCTCACCGAGCCTGCAACGCGCCGTAATTGCCGGCGAAGACGATAACTTCGCCACGCATCACGGTTTTGATTACCAGGCGATTCAGCGCGCGTGGGACCAGGCGCAGAAAGAGGCCGAGAAAGAAGCGCAGCGGGAGGGTGAAAACGATTCGTGGCTGCCGAACTTGCCGGACTTCAAGCGCGGCGGCTCAACCATCTCGCAGCAGCTGGCTAAGAACCTCTACCTATCGAGCGAGCGTTCATTCATGCGCAAAGGGCAGGAAGCGATCATCACATACTTCATGGAGCGCAATCTTTCCAAGAAGCGAATTCTCGAGTTGTATCTGAATGTGATTGAGTGGGGTGACGGGATTTACGGCGCTGAGGCCGCTTCGCAGTATTACTTTCACAAACCCGCCGCCAACCTGAACGCGCGCGAAGGAGCTTTTCTGTCTGCGATGATTCCCAATCCGCGCACCGTCTTTAATCCACAGGTGAATCCCAAGCGCGTCGCGCGACGACAAAGAATAATTATGCGGCTGATGCCTGGCGTGCGCATGCCGGCTTAGGTTATTGCCGATTTTTGATTGCCGATTGCCGATTGAATCTCGCTATACGGAACTTCCGCTCAGTATCGGCATTTCGATCAAAAATCAAAAATTGGCAATCGACCCCAGCCCTCTCTCACGGGGAGAGGGAGCAAGATTCTTTGAGGACACTCACGTCCAACTTGTAATCCACGTCGCGAACACCAGCCACGCGTGCGTGCCGCCAATGATTAAGCGCAGCGGATGTGACGCGACGATCAGCGCACCGCCAAGAAGGGTTGCGCGATGTGGTTTGCCTCTCGTCACAATGTCGAAGATGATACACGGCAAAATGAACAGGTCTGCTAAACCATAGAACACCAACGGGCCGCCCCGTTCGATAAAGCCAATCGGCCAGCGCGCCACTCCCGCCGGCAGAAGCGCGATCGACGCCAGCAGCATCAATCGTTTGTGGGTATCGAGTTTCTTCCGATAGTGATAGGCGGCTGCGAACAGGATGCCGAAGATCAGCATATCGCCCAACGGAATCGTCAAAAACGCCAGCGGATTGACATCAGGCAGCGGCGAGGGACCTTTCGCTCGCACTAACGCTGTATACGTTCCCACCAGCAGCATCAGAGGCGCGATAACGAGGCTGGCGATACCCAGCTTCATGTGAACGCGCGTCTTCTTAGTAGCGACCAGAGCGGTCTGCGTCACGAACAAGGCGATCCACGAACTAAAGATGATCCCGTGCAGAATCAGCAGCGGGATGAGTCGCTCGGGAAAGTAATAAGGTCTGAGATAAAACGTGCGCGAAAAACCTACGAAGATCACAATCAAGATGGCGAAAGCCATCGTCGTGTAGAACATTCGTTCGCGGGTTCTTTGATCGATAGGCCTGGCAATGACTTCTGCTTGTGCAGCCAAGTTAAGTTCCTCCTCGTTTATTAGGCCCAACTGAAACCGTGATTCGATAGCGGCAGCGAGCGAATTCGCTCTCCGGTTACGGCAAAGACCGCGTTCGCCACTGCCGGCAACAGCGGGGGCAGTGCGGGTTCGCCCATTCCAGTCGGCGGGAAATCAGTTTTCAGAAAATGAACCTCGACCTGCCCGGGTGCTTCGGGCATTCGCGTCAGCAGGTAATCTGCAAATGTCTTTTCCACCGCGCGGCCGTCTTTGATATTGATCTCTCCCATCAAATTCGTCATCGCGTCCACCACTGAGCCCTGCACCTGATTGACCGCCATCAAAGGATTGACGATTTGGCTGCCGACGTCCGCGGCCACCCACACTTTGTTGACGCGAAGTTTGTTTGACGCATAGACACTAACTTCCGCAACTTCCGCGAAATATCCGGAATGACTGAAGTGAAAAGCGACGCCTTCGCCGGTGCCTTTCGGCAAATTGCGCTTGCCCCAATTTGATTTCGCCGCTACCAATTCGAGCACACCACGCATTCGTTTGGCATTGAAAGGCGCCCCCAGACCTCCGCTGGGCGGGGCCGTCTGACCCGGCGACGGCGCAGGTAGCGGAATCGCCGGTGCGTCGAGAATCGAATACCGAAACTCCACCGGATCTTTGCCGGCCGCCAGCGCCAGCTCATCAATGAACGACTGCATCACAAAAGCGATGCCGTTGCTGCCGGGCGCGCGCAACGCTCCCGTAGGCACACCTGAAGGCATCACTGAAACATCGATGGCAAAGTTCGGCACGAAGCGCGCCGGAAATTCGTTCGCGCCTATGCCCGCGCTCGGATTGAATCTCTCGCCGGCGCCAAAACTGACAAAGTGATTTCGCCAGGCGATCAGTTTTCCATTTGCATCGACGCCGCCTTTCAAGAAATGGAATCCCGCAGGACGATAAAAGTCGTGCGTCATGTCGTCTTCGCGCGTCCACAGGAGTTTGACCGGTGCGCCAATCTGTTTCGCGATGGCCGCGGCTTCGACCACATAGTCGTTGTTCAAACGACGTCCAAAGCCGCCGCCCGTGCGCAACAAATGAATCTTGATGTCTTTTTGATCCAGACCCAGCGTGCGCGACACGAGATTCATCGCCGCTCCCGGAGTTTGCGTCGGCGCCCAGATTTGCAGTTTGCCGTCTTTGAAATGCGCCGTGCAGTTTTGCGGCTCTAAGGGCGCGTGCGGCAGAAAGGGATATGAGTACGCAGCTTCGACGACTTTCGCCGTGTTATTAAAGGCGGCGGTGAGATCGCCATCACTGCGTAAAGATCGCTGGGGCTTTTCTTTGGCCAGGCTCTCGGCCTGTTGGGCGAAGCCGACGCTACTCTGAGAAGCAGTCGCCCCTTCCTCCCACTTCACCTGGAGTTTCTCGCGCGCCGACTTCGCCTGCCACCAGCGGTCAGCCACGATCGCAACGCCGCTTAATAAGCCATTCAACTCAGTGCCGATGGCATCGACGATGAACGCATGACGCACACCCGGCATCGCTTTGATCGCGTCGAGGTTTGCCGATGCCGCCTTGCCGCCAAACACCGGACACTTTTCGAAGGTGGCCCACAACATGCCCGGCACCGTGAAATCAATTCCGTAGAGCGGCTTGCCGGTGACGATTGAAAGATTGTCGACGCCGGGCTGTGGCGTGCCGATGATCTTATAGTCTTTCGGATCCTTCAGCTTGACCTTTTCCAGATCCGGCGGAATCAGCGTCGCTGCCTTGTCGGCGAGCTGGCCGTACCCGATCGCTCGTTTGCTTTTCTGATGGATGACTTTGCCTGATGACGTCGAAAGTTCGCTTTCCGGCACACTCCATGTCTGCGCCGCTGCAGTTATGAGCATCGCGCGCGCAGCGGCGCCGACTCGGCGCATGGGGAGCCAGGCCTGCGGGGTTGCCGTGCTGCCACCAGCCGACTGATTGGAATACTTCGTGGCGTCATAGTCGGCTTGCTCAACGCGAACGTTCTTCCAGTCGACGTCCAACTCGTCGGCAATCATCATGGGCAAAGAAGTTTTCACTCCCTGACCGATTTCTGGGTTCTTCCCCACAATCGTCACGACGCCGTCCGGCGAGATGCGAATGAACGAACTCGGAACCGGAATAACCGGCGCCGTTTGCCCCTGCCCAAATAGCGACGGTTTGAAATACAAAGTCAGAAGCATGCCGCCACCGCCAACCGCGGCTACTTGCAGGAAGGTTCTGCGGTCGATCGATCTCGTTTTCATGCCGACCTCCCTTTCCCTGCCGCGGCTTTGTGAATCGCTTCGCGAATTCGCAGGTAAGTTCCGCAGCGACATAGGTTCCCTTCCATCGCCGCATCGATCTGTGCATCGGTCGGATTAGGATTCTTTTTCAGGAGCGCCGCCGCCGACATGATCTGCCCGGCCTGACAGTAACCACATTGGGCGACATCAACATCCATCCAGGCTTTTTGCAGCGGGTGAAGAGTGCTGCCGGCAAGTCCTTCGATCGTCGTGATCTGCTTTCCGTTGGCTTCGGCAATGCTCGTGACGCACGAGCGCGTGGCCTCGCCGTTGACGTGAACCGTGCAGGCGCCGCACAGAGACATTCCGCAGCCGAACTTCGTGCCCGGCATGTTCAGTACTTCACGAATCACCCAGAGCAGCGGCATGTCGGCGGGAACGTCAACCGTGACCGCTTTACCGTTGACGATTAAGTTATAAGCCATGTGCGAGCCTCCGTTGCGCTTTCTAACTCAGCGTGACGCCAAATGCAAGAGAAGATTTTGACTGACTTACTCACTGAGATTCTTGTAGACGACGCCGCCTTTCATTATAAACGTCACCCGCTCAACGGCCGTGATGACTTTTAGAGGATGACAATTGAGCGCCATGATGGCAGTGACCTAATTTGATGTGGCACGCGCATCTCGCGCGTCGATTCACGGGCGGGACGCCCGTGCCATTCTTTCAAATTAGGCACTATCCGATGATGCTCAGGGTTGATTGGATCAAGCGTTTTCGGATACAGTGCGCCCGCATTTCAATCTGCTGATCGCAGACAACCAGTCAAATCATTTGAATGAGGTGGCCCATGCGCAGACGTCTGAGTTCGTCGCTCAATTGGATCGTTCCATTTGTAATTCTGGCTTGCATCATCTGCAGCGTCTGGCTTGCTCAACAAAGCACGCACGCCGCTTTCGCATCAGGCAGCGAATCTTTGCAGACGAATCAAGGCGGCTATGACCCGGCACTGTTTGCCACCTTGCGTTGGCGCAACATCGGACCGAATCGCGGCGGGCGTTCGATCGCGTCAACCGGCGTGGTCAAACGTCCGCTCGAATATTACTTCGGCGCGGTGGGCGGTGGCTTGTGGAAGACGATCGATGGCGGGACTACGTGGAATCCGGTTACCGACGGTCAAATCCACAGCTCGTCGGTGGGCGCAGTTGCAGTTTCAGAATCGAATGCCGACGTGGTTTACATTGGCATGGGCGAATCGTGCATCCGCGGCAACATCATGCAGGGCGACGGCGTTTACAA
This sequence comes from Pyrinomonadaceae bacterium, assembly GCA_035606795.1. Taxonomy (GTDB): domain Bacteria; phylum Acidobacteriota; class Blastocatellia; order Pyrinomonadales; family Pyrinomonadaceae; genus UBA11740. The sequence continues at coordinate 713 of DATNEI010000152.1, read as the reverse complement.
ATCGAGCGACGCCGGCAAAACGTGGACGCACCTGGGACTCGCGGACACGCAAGCTATCTCGCGGATCAGAATTCACCCGACAAATCCTGACATTGTTTACGTCGCTGCCCTCGGACACCCGGCTGGGCCAAATGATGAGCGGGGCGTCTTTCGCTCGAAAGACGGGGGCAAGACCTGGACGAAGATTCTGTTTCGCGACAATAAGACTGGGGCGATTGATCTCGCGATGGATCGCAAGAATCCGAACATCCTCTACGCCGCGATGTGGGAGGCTTACCGGGTGTCATGGCAGATGTCTAGCGGCGGCGCCGGCAGCGGGCTCTTCAAATCAACTGACGGCGGTGACACCTGGAAGGAAATCACCCGCAACAAAGGTTTACCTTCGGGAGTTGTCGGCCGCATCGGGGTCGCCATCTCCGGCGCAGATTCGAATCGCGTTTACGCGCTCGTCGAGAACGAGAATGGCGGCGTGTTTAGTTCTGACGATGCCGGCGTAACGTGGACGAAAGTAAGCAAGGATCGACGGCTGCGACAGCGCGCCTTCTACTACACGCACATCTTTGCCGATCCCAGGAATCGCGACACCCTCTACGTCTTGAATACCGGCTTCTACAAATCAACCGACGGCGGCAAGATCTATCGCACGATTCGTCCTCAACACGGCGACAATCACGATCTCTGGATCGATCCGAACGATCCGCAGCGCATGATTA
>DATNEI010000136.1:0-45957 GCA_035606795.1 Pyrinomonadaceae bacterium | reverse complement strand
TTGAACGCAACCTGCAACGCGCCACCGAGGGCAGTGCAGCCGGACGCCGTTTTGGATCGAATGTCAGTAACTACAGTGTCGGCATCTGTAGCCAGATTGCGCAATACGGGCGGCGCCGGCGGTATGGACGATGTGTTGGAGTTTAAGTAAACCACGCCGATTCGATCGCCATCGACACGATGAAGGCGCCAGGTTTGCAGGAATACTTCAGCGGCCTGTCTGAGCAATTGAATCTTCGTCAGACCGCTCGTCGTTCCCGGCACCGGGCTGTTCATGCTGTCGGAAATGTCCAGCGCCAGGATCAAATCGACTGGGCCACGGTCGGGCACCGCGAATTCGTCATTAATGACTAAGGCACTGCCATAGTAAGCGCCTGTTTCCGGGACGGTGGTGTCACGACTGGCCACGAGCCACCGCAATGGCGCAGCCGGTCCCACGAATATGAGATCGCGCTGCGCGTTGGTTGGCGTCAGGTTCGCCGAAGCTTGCCAGGGTGACGCCCAAATCAGAGACGTGAAGTCGTTATTGTAGGCACGCAGCGAGTAACGAGCATTGCCGCCGGTGTCGCACTCCAGATTCCCAGTCCATTGAAAGTTGGGGTTCGCCCCGCCGCTAAAGGTAGTTCCGCCGGCAGGATTTGTGGGGAGTGTGCCGATTCCGTGATCCTGCAAAATTTCTCCCAGCGCGGCTTTCTGTGATTCAGTTCGCAGCAGGATCAAAGCTCGCCAAAATGAAGAGAAGGTGTCGCTGTGATCGTTTGTTACTACATCCCAAAGATCCTGCGGCGTGAGGGACACCGTGTCACCATCGTCATTCGTAGGGTCGTAGAAATCCCAAAGGGCGCGCTGGAGCGCAACTTCATCACTTTCTCCCTGAAAGCCGGCGGAAGACGGTTCCAGATCATAGGTGAGATCAGGCGGCATCGGCTTGGTGTCGGTGTAACTGGTATCGCCGAGATTGGGAATGGCGAGCGTAGAGAGGTTTAGTTCTCGCTGCACCATCACGGCGAAAAATGTGGGCCAGGATTCACCCCACGCCAGGCGAAGTCCGTCGTTCTTACCGTGAGCAGTGCATAAATTCTGGCCGAGGTTGTGAGCGCCGCCCGGGCTGTCTTCAATATCAAAGAGGTGTTGAATGTGATGTCCGTATTCATGCTCCAAATTGTCCCAATCGTGACAATCCGTGCCGGCGGTCGTTACCGTTTGAGTTCCCGGATCGTAAAACGAGCCGTCGCCGGGCCCCGGATAACTCATTATCACCGCGGCTGGCAGCGCTTCACCCAGGGTCGGGAAATAGCGCGACTCAGCATTTACCGCTTCGTAGACTTCAAAAGCGACGTTGTTCGCGTTGGCCAGATTGTTGGTGGCGGTAAGGTCAATGTTAAGTGTCGATCCGTCTGCCACGTTCGTTTGTGCCGGCAGCGAATCGATCGACCAGACATCGCCCGGGTTCGCGAAATCCTCAACGCTGACGGTCGCACCCTGAGCGAGGGCCACCACATAGAAGTCTCGGCCGGTGCCGTCACCGTCGTTGTCGTCCACCGTCGAGCTGTAGTTGCCGTTGTTGTCAGTCAGGGTGGTGTCTACCAATTCATCCGTGCCCGCTTCTTCGTCAAAGATCTGAACGGTGGAAAAGCGAACTGGGTGGGTATTGCCGCTCACGTCGGTGAACCGGACCGTGCCGTGTACCGTCACCGAGTTGTAGGACGCGGGATTGCTGTTGATGGGACCACTTGATTTTGAAGGAGGGCTGACTTTCTTGCGGTTCTCGGCCCCGCCGCGACGCAGGCGCTGCACACGCTTTTCGATTTCCTCTTCCGTCGCGCCCTGCCTCTTCAAATTGGCGCGGAGTTGTTGCTCGCGCAAATTGAGCACGCTGTGAGTACTCCAATAAACGGTGTTGTCGGCAAGCAGGAAGTAGAGCGTCATCGCTTCGTTGATGAGCGGCTGACCTTTTGCCGGTGAACGCAACGCAGCGACGAGATAGCCGACGCCCGCGGCGGTGAAGCGGATAGGGATCGATTGCGTCTTCTTCTCACCCAACCGGAGCGGCCCAAAGTCTCGTTCGGCCGTCTGTTTGACAGCGACATCCGGCAAGAGCGATCGAGTGCGCTGTGTCGATTGCCACTGTGCGCTGCTCAGGATGGGGCTGGAAGCACCACCGGCCACGGCAATCGCCAACGTTGAACTTTCGGCATTTACGCGAGAGAGAATAGAAACGTTGATGGTAACGTTTGTACCCACGTTGACCTGCGCCGGCTGGTCGGCCGGCGACAGTGTGATATCAACCACCGGCTGATCTTTCTCCTGTGTGACGCGGACGACGGAAGGTGAGCGCTGCTGCCCCAAGGTTGGGCCACGCAAATCCAGCGGCTTAGCACGCGCGGGCAAAAGTTGTGGTGCGCCCTCATTAGGCGAGGTAGCGGCCCTGGGTCTCAATACAAGAGTCGAACCAGTGGCCACAATGGCTGAGGCGAACAGGAACAACACATAAACTCGCACGGATGTCTTGATACGAAATGAAAACATGAGGCACTCCTTGGTAGGTTCGTTGCGATCATTAATTACTCGTCTCGAAGATGGCGCGTGCGTTCGCCCGCATTTCCAAGGATGAATGAGTTTATTTGCGGCGCATGGTATGCCCACGCGTTGGTTCTGTCAAGTTGCAGTTTTTATAGCGGCACTTCATAGAGGGTGCAAACACAATGCGTTAGGAGGAGTGCCGAAGATCCCATAATAACGCCAGCCGATGATGGGGGAGTTGTTATGAACCCCGGGCGGTTCGTGATGGTAAAGTCTGGCGAACCAAATGACTGAAGTCTCGACAATCTCAATGTTGATGTTTGGGTTCGTGCTGGGATTGAAGCACGCCGTCGAAGCTGATCACGTCGCGGCCGTCTCGACGATAGCGAGCGAACAACCCAGCATCATTCGCTCGTCATTCGTCGGCGCGTTCTGGGGAGTTGGCCATACTATTTCGCTCTTGCTCGCCGGCGCTGCCATTGTCGTGTTCCACATCAACATTAGTTCGCGAATCAGTCTTGCGCTTGAATTTGCCGTGGGAGTAATGCTGGTTGTGTTGGGCTCCGGCGCGTTGCTAAAGCTTTGGCGCGGCGGCCATCTGCACATCCATGTGCATAAACACGGTGGTCGCTTGCACGCGCATCCACACATTCACGAACAACAAAAGCATGAAGCGACGCACAGTCATCACGGGCTGAAGCTGCACCGGCGGCCGCTGATCGTCGGCATGATCCACGGACTTGCGGGCAGTGGCGCGTTGATGCTCCTGGTTTTATCCACGATTAGTCAGCCTCACGTCGCGCTTGGCTACGTGCTGACGTTTGGAATTGGCTCTACTGGCGGAATGATGTTGATGTCCGTCCTGATCGGACTTCCCGCAATGCTCACGGCTCACAGGTTCGGTCGAGCCAACGCGATCTTGCGCGGCTTGGCAGCTGGTTTCAGCATCGTTTTGGGCGCAGCCATCGCTTATGACATCGGGGTAAATAAGTTGTTTGTCTAGAAGCCGCTTCTCGGACGTTTGTGAATTGGTGCCGAGGGTGGGAGTCGAACCCACACGACTTACGGTCAACGGATTTTAAGAACGTTGCAGGGGGTATCACGTAGTCTTACCAAACGATATGAGCCAGTATTTATACGCCTGGCGGTCGTCAAAGGATCGCTTCGGCTGACTACATATCAACACGTAAGGCCCCCATCTTGGCCCCGTCTTTGTCACTCGCGGAAGGAGCAAACATTAGCTTCGTCTTGTGTCGAGATTAGCCTTTCTTCACATTTACTTTGTCGAGTGCGGCACGCAGCCCGTGCGCTAACTTCTGCGCGTCATCATTCGCCCAGAAATGCATGAAGAAAAGGTGCGGCGAATCCGTCAGCATGTGGCTGTGAAGCGCGGTTACTTCGATACCGTTCTCTCGTAGAGCTTTTATTACCGGATTCAGTTCACTTGCAAGCAGCACGAAGTCGCCGGTGATTGCCGCCTTGCCTCCGCCAGTCGGTTGAAAGTTAATAGCTTGAGCCACACCCATGGCGGGTGGAATTACTTCTGCATTGCCGTTCATTCCCGTGTCCGAAACCTCATCAGCCCGGGCAATGCTGTATTGGAAAACGACGCCATTGACTTTACCTGTCTGACCCATCAGCTGATCGATTTGCTTTGTGTCGATTCCAATGTCTGGTGTCGGCGCCGGCGGCGCAGGTGAAGCCGTAAACGGAGTCTTGCTGAGGCTCAGCGCATCGTGAATTGCTTTGGCGATCTTAACGCCATCGCCCATCGCGTGAATGTGCATGTACATGACACGAGGCGATTCGCGCAGCACGTGATTATGAAGCGCTGAGATTTCTACTCCGCCTTCCTCAAGTTTGGTTAGCACCGGCGTAACTTCATCTTCAGTGAGCACCAGATCACCCATGACCATGGTCATGTCGCCAGCTTTCTTGAAGGCCACCCACGAACCAAGCGCGAGCGCGGGTTTCAGTTCAACTCCGCCAGCAGTGACTTTTAGATCAGTGCGCGGCAGACTTACTTTGTAGACGTCGCCGGGTTGCATCGAGCCGGCTTTTCCCAATGCCTGTTCTATCGGCTTCCAATCAGTCGCACTTTGGGTTGGCGGCGAATTAGCTGGCGCATTTCCGTTCTGTGTCGCCGAACAGGCCGCCAACACAAAGACTGTCGTTACCACAGCAGCAAGAGTCGCTATTGTGATTCGCTGAAACAATCGTGCTCCTACAAACTTCCGAATTATTGTGTGCGATGATTTTTCAATACTCCTCATTTACTTCCTTCCTTCCATTCAGGTGCATTAGACCATGGGTTTGGTTAGTCAGTAGTTCCGCCGACAAAGAAACGATTAAGCAATGTATTTAGTCCGTTCCATCCTTGCTTTCATGTCAACGCGCGCACGCCCGCATAGACGACACCTCCAGCCATCGCAACGACCGCCACTAGCGCAACCTCACGCTTCAGCCAAACAATCAACAGAAACGAAACAATGGAAATAGCAACCGCGGGCCAGCCCACTAAAGCCTCGGGAATCAGTTCCAGCGAGACGACGCGATTACCCCAACAACTTTTGACTAGCAGATTCAAAACCCCAGCGATGATTAGAATCAAGAGAAAGTTGATTCCAAAGAAACGCATTCCCACAAACGAGCCGACTAGTATCAAACCGAGGGAAAAGGTTTCGAATCGACGCCCCTCCAAGTTTGATAATTCCGGCAGCGATAATGCCGAGAACGGCGGGCTTGAGCAGCCGGAGTTCTTAATCCTCCGCGCTGGTCCGGGTCAGTCAGACTTAAGCGCTCACGGCTCTGGCGGCAACTCCTTGATTATTTTATCGGCGACGCGCAGCGATAACGCGGAGATCGTCAGGGAAGGATTGACTCCCAGGGCAGTGGGAATGATCGACGCGTCAGCGATGTAGAGTTTCTCGTAGAACGGACGGTCGCCAGTTTTCGTCTTATCAAAAACGCGTCCGAACTCGTCTACAACTCCATCGGTTGGTGACTGAGCTATCCGACAACCGCCTAGCGGGTGAGCTGAAGCAATCGATTGAGCCCCGGCTGCTTCAGCAGTTGACGTCAGAAATGGATTGAAGAACTGAAACGTAGTTCCGTCGGGACGAATTTTCGCTGCCAGCCGGTTAAGCGAGTCAACGATGGCTTCATATATGGGATCGTCCCAGAACTTTTGGCCGCCAGGCTTGCTGATCCGGAGGGGTGTCTCGCCTTTCTTGCCAAGCCGGAGAACTCCCTGCGACGCATCGCGGCCTACCGCAAACACACACATCATATTCGAGACGCGCTCCTCTTCAGTTTTGAAGAAATCGGCGCGCTCACGATTGTTCCGCCAAATCTCTCGGATTACTTGTGGGATGCGCATTTTTGCATAGCGAAGGATGGCCCTTATCAGGAAACCGCCACCCGCGCCTTTGTTCACCAGATGTTGGATTAGCGGGATGCCCTCGCCGACAACGGAAGCGAATGCTGGTGGAATTCCCTGGTCCTCGATGGTGTGAAAGAGTTCAGGATTTGGATTGTCCGGCGAAGCCTCCGGCCCTGTTCCTTTCTTGTCAGTGTGAAAGTGAGCGAATGAAGTCGTCACCGGACCGCGCACGATGCTGGCGCGCTCCTTCGTCTTCTCGAGAAATGCTATGTAGTCACCATTCGCAGAAAAGCCCACGCCTACCTGATCGCTCAAATTCGGCAGAGTGCCGCGCTCTTTCGATCGCAGCATTAACTCGTTCGTTCCGAGACAGCCCGCTGAAACAATCACCATATCCGCCGTGATGGTTGCTTGGTCAAAGCTGGACGGATCGTCGTGATGCCGCTGAATATATTGAATCTCATAGCCGCCGTCGGGCAACGCGCGAATTACATCGACTTCGCACAATGCCTGGATTTTGAGATTAGGTAGCAACGGCCCAGCAGATCCATCAGCTTTACCCAGCGCCGCGGCCATCAATTGTTTATTTAAGGTATGTCGCGCGCCAGGCAAACAGCCGACATTGCATCGGGCCTGACGCTCGCAATAGTTCTTGCCCGCAAAACCAAAACCATTTGGCCCTTCCGTCGCTGCATCAACGGGATAGTTCGGTGGTGGTTGTTCAGGGCCAAGTGGCACCAAACTTTCCGGAGTTAAATCGTTGATAGCCAAATCAACCGCGCCATAATCCGAGGTGAGTTGCCGGACGGCGCCCTGAAACACGCGCGTGCGATCAAGCCAAAGTCGATTCTGTTTTGCCGGCGGGATTGGTTTACCGTCAGGATCCAACGACCTGATGTGAATCTGTTTGAGACCGCGAGTATTGTTCGGATCGTCGGCCACATCCCAGTGCGGTTCAAGACGCGCCGTGCGCATGACAATATTGCTCAGGCCGGTATTCACGGCGAGGTCTAGCACCGGCTTCTTCAGATCGGGGGCGAGATCGCTGCGCAGCGGAAGATTTGCGTCTCCGGCCTTCAAAGCCGAAAGAACGCCATAGCTAATCGCATGTCGCGCCCTCGCATAATATTTTTTTCGCGCGGCGGCGTCCCAACTAGCGGGCCACTTTTGATTGAAGATAAAGTCCGGGGGCTGAATCGTTATGTTTGAATACACCAGCGAGCCGCCACCCACACCGCTGGCGCGGACAACCGTGATGCCGTCGCGCTTTCGCCCGAACAGACCGAGAAAGCCGCGCTTTCCCATGATCGTGAAATCGTAAAGTCCGTCTTCATTGCGCAGACTCTTGAATAGTTTGGTGAAGATGTTCTCGTCTTTGGTTCTGCGATAGCAGCGGCTGAAGATGTCGAGGAACCCGCGAAAATAATTCTGCGACGACCAATACTGGACTGGCTGCTCTTTCTTCGTTAAGAACTCCGCGGTTGCGATCTCTTTGTCCTGGACGGTACTTACCGGGGTTGTCCACCAGGTGCCGCGCTCTAACATGAGGACAGTTTCGATTGTCTCGATCGGCTTGTCCTTGTTTCTCTCGGTGAATTTCTGAGCCAACGGAATCGCGGTCATCGTGGCGCCGAAGCCGGTGCCGATAACGACGGCTGTATAGTCGTGCTTCTTCGTCTGAGCCATGGCGGTAAACCTCCAGGAATTAACTCAGTGACGATTCAAACTCACGCTGCCGGTTTTTTCCGATTTAGTGATGAGTGAGAAGTCATGAGGTAAAATGAGCTACTCTCTTTCTGAGAGTTGAATGAGTCCTCAACAAGTAGGCCCGGGTAGCGCTGCGGAGTCTAGCGAGTCTCGCCAGAGAAGGCAACTAAAAGCGAGTCTGCGAATGAAAGTTGAAGACCAGTCCGCTCAGCCATAACTCCAAACGTCCCGCTGCTCGGCAACTGCTATGACGGCTGACAACGTTTGCGCTGTAAAGACCTTATTCCTTCCTTGGAATCAGGCGAGTTAACAACATGAGGACGGTAGGATGGAGAGTTCTGATGAAGTCCGACAATTTAAGAAGAACTGCGCCTGCTCGAAGCAATAAATCGTCAGGTCACCGCCTGCTCACGGGTTTTGCAGCAATCGCAATTGTGGCCCACCTCGTTCTCGCATGTTCTGCACGGGAAGTCCAAAAACAATCTAAGGCCGACGTGCCCGCGACCCTTAATTCGGCCGCTACGACCGATGCGGATAAGACGTCGGGGCTCCCGAAAGACCTTCCGCTGCGGATTCTGAGTGATGTGCCATTGACCGGTGGCACGACTCGACTCGACTATCAGAGCCTCGATAGCTCCACCGGACGTCTTTATGTTGCGCATCTCGGTTCTGATCTGATGACGGTGTTCGATGTGAACAAGCAGACGATTGTCGGCGACGTGAAAGACCTGAAACGCGTGCATGGCGTGCTCGCCGTACCCGAACTGCATCGCGTCTACGCTTCCGCCACGGGCACGAACGAATTGGCAGTGATCGATGATCAGAACCTCACTATTGTCGCGCGTGTACCAGCCGGAGATTATCCTGACGGCATCGCTTACGCGGCGAAAGAGAACAAGATTTATGTTTCGGATTTACACGGCAAAGCAGACACAGTTATCGACGCGAAAACAAATCAACGAATAACGACCATCGAACTTGGCGGCGGCGCGGGAAACAGTCAGTACGATGCGACTTCCGATCGAGTTTTTGTCACCGTCGATGGCCGAGAGGAATTGGCTGAGATTGATCCCCACACTGATCAAGTAGTCGCGCGCTATCCACTCACTGGCTGTAAAGGCAGTCACGGATTATTAATCGATTCGGAGAATCGTTTGGCGTTTGCGGCCTGCGAAGAAAACTCGAAATTGGTCGTCCTCGATCTGCAAAGCAAGAAAGCTACGGCAACGCTTCCCGTGGGAGCCGACCCTGACGTTCTCGCGTTCGACAGCAATCTTCACCGATTGTATGTGTCGGCTGAAAGCGGCAACATTGCCATCTTCGATGAACGCGATCGCGGATTACAAAAAGTCTTCCTTGGTTTCTTCGCGGCGAACGCTCACACCGTCGCCGTCGATTCACGCACGCACCGTGTCTATTGGCCGTTGCAAAATGTGAATGGCAAACCGGTACTGCGGATCACGGTGCCAAGTGACAAGTAGCCGCCACCTCGAACAAGACTGCCTCTAAACTATTGATTTGATTTGGTGCCGAGGGTGGGAGTCGAACCCACACGACCTTACGGTCAACGGATTTTAAGTCCGTAGCGTCTGCCATTTCGCCACCCCGGCATGCCTCACAAGATAACATAGCAATTAAACAGTGAGCAGTGAGCGGAAGGCAGAAGGCAGAGGGCAGAAGGCAGCGGAGAGAGGGCGCTTAACCGAGGGATCAGGAGGTCTGCTCCCCATTAGTATCTGAATGAATGCCACTGCTCGCCTGTCAGCGCTTATTGCTGCTGCCTACTGCCTACTGCCTACTGCCTACTGCCTACTGCCCACCGCCCACCGCCCACTGCTCACGGCTCACCGCTCACTGATGATAGAATGCAGTTGCTTCGAAAAGGCTTTCCTACGCACTCATGACCGAAGAGCAGGAAGTTTTCCTAAAGCACATTCAAAAGAAAGGACTGAAGCGCACCGCTCAGCGTGATCTGATCCTCGAAGTGTTCCTGAAGACTGAAGGGCACATGTCAGGCGAAGATCTCTACAGGTTAGTGCGCGAGAAGGACCCTACCGTCGGACAGACGACGGTTTACCGCACGGTGCGCCTGCTGACGGAAGCTGGGCTGGCGCGCGAGGTGCGCTTTGGCGATGGTCGCGCGCACTACGAACATAACTACAAACATCAGCATCATGACCACATGATCTGTTCTGAGTGCGGCAAAATCATTGAATTCTACTCGCCTGAGCTCGAAGCGATTCAGGACGCCATGGCTGCGAAGCATCGATTTGAGCTGACTGAGCATCTCTTGCGAATGATTGGCGTTTGCGCTGATTGCCGCAAGACGGCGTCGCGAAAGAAACCAGCGGCGTCACGGGCGGCAGCGCGCTGAATCGTTCACGGAAAGCTACAGTCTCAAACTTTGGTCACAATGCCATCACTTAAAGTGTTCACCATAGTCTTTGCGATCATTCTGCCGCTGTCGCTCTTAGGTTGCCCCAGCAACAAAAACCAGCCAACTGAAACGACATCCGCTGCGAATTCGCCGGCGTTCAAGACCACTACCGATTTCGACGGCGACCGCGCGTTCGAACACGTCCGCAAGCAGGTTGAGTTCGGGCCGCGGCCCGCGGGCTCCGCCGAGTTGGAGAAGACGCGGGGTTACATCATCGACCAACTGAAATCGTACGGCGGCCTTACCGTCACGACCGATGAGTTCGCTCCGGTCACGCCGCAGGGTGGAAAAAAGATGGTGAATATCATCGCCGAACTGCCGGGCGAATCTTCTGACGTCATCATTATTTCCAGTCACTACGACACAAAGTACTTCAAGGAATTCAGATTCGTCGGAGCGAACGATGCCGGCTCATCGACCGGAGCGCTGATTGAGATGGCGCGCGTGCTCGCCGCGCAAAAAACAAAACCGAAGTTGACCTACTGGTTTGTGTTCTTCGACGGCGAAGAAGCGTTCTGCACTGGGTGGGACGATTGCAAGAACTTCACCAAAGTAGGTGAGACAAAGGAACTTCCCGATAACACTTACGGCAGTCGCCACATGGTTGAGCAATTGATTCTGAAAAACGAACTAAAGCGCGTGCGCGCGATGATCCTGCTCGACATGATGGGATCAAAAAATCTGCGGCTCGATCGGCCTGGGTTGAGCAGCCGCTGGCTGGTGGACATTGTCTGGCAAACGGCGCGCGAGGCGGGTTACGGAAAGCAATTCACAGACGGCAGCGAAAATGTGGACGATGACGACCACAAGCCTTTTCTGCGCGCCGGCATCGATGCGCTCGACATCATTCAACTTGGAACTTATGACGAGTGGCACACGAAAGACGACACGCTGGATAAGATTTCAACGAAGAGTCTAAAAGCGGTAGGTGACGTTATGATTTTGAGTTTGCCGAAGATTGAAGAACGGATAATTAACCGGAAGTAAGGAACGGAAACCCGACCGTTAGGGAGGGTGCACTAATCGTCGAACGCTGGAATCGGTTCTCCCTGCTCATACAACACGTACTGAATAGCGCGAGTATCTTCGGAGCCATGAAGCCAGGTTCCGAATGAACGAATGGTAATTAAATAGGCGAGAGGGAATTGTTCTGCTGTCGATTTAGTGGGAGGATCCATGTCTTGCACCCTCCCTTACGGTCGGGTTTCCGCATCCCTTACGGTCGGGTTTCCGCATCACTTACGGCCGGGTTTCGGCACCTCTTACGGTCAGGTTTCGGCATCCCTTATGGTCGGGTTTCCGCATCACTTACGGTCGGGTTTCCGCACCTCTTACGGTCAGGTTTCGGCAAGCTTTCTCAGCTTCTCTTCTACTGCCGCGCCAACTTCACTGCAACGCGAAGCCTTGGCTTCGCCTATCAGATCATAAGTCAGAGTCTTGCCTTCGCGCAGGAGTTCTTCGACGGCCGCCTCAACCTTTTCCGCAGCGCGAATCAAACGATCATCCGAGTGTCGCGTCCCGAGCCAATCCAGCATCATGTGCGCTGACAGGATCGCCGCGAGCGGATTAGCTTTGTCTTTGCCTGCATGTTTCGGCGCGCTGCCGTGAATCGGTTCGAACATCGCGTGCTCGTCTCCGATGTTTCCGCCGACGGCGAGACCCAATCCGCCCGCCGTCGTCGCCCCGTTGTCGCTGACGATGTCGCCGACGAGGTTCGGCCCCACCACGACGTCGTACCATTCGGGATTGCGAATCTGCCACTGACAAAACGCATCAACGTAAGCGTAGTCGAGCTTCAAATCAGGGAACTCCTTCTGGCCGATTTCGCGGAAGACCTCCCGGAAAAAACGGTGAGCGCCGATGATGTTTGATTTGTCGACGCAGGTGACTTTCAACTGCTTGTTGCGGCGACGCGCGAGATTGAAAGCGTAGCGCACCACGCGCTCGGTCGCGCGTCGAGTAATGCGAATTGGCGTGATGCGACCTTCCGCGATCTGGTTCGTCTCACCGGTGTAAGCATCTTCGGTGTTCTCGCGAATTACGATGTAATCGACTTTGCCGGGCTCCCAAACCTGTTTGAGTTCGCCGTGAATCTTATGCTTGACGCCGGCGTAGAGTTTGACGGGCCGCACATTCGCATAGAGATCGAGTTTCTGGCGGTTACCAATCACCTGAGCAAAGCCGGCAAGCTGCGGGTCCGGATATGGTTTCCCGGGCTTGGTGAAAACCGTCTTGCCATCGACTTCATGACCGACCGCGCCGAGCAGAATCGCGTCCGCAGCTTCGCACTTTTCGAAAGAGCCTTCCGGCCATTCGGTCTCATGCTCGGCATAGTAGTGACCACCGCACGGAATTTCTTCGATGCGAAAGTTGATTTGACAGAGTTCGCCGGCGGCGCGCAGAACGCGCAACGCCTCCGCGAGAACTTCAGTGCCAATGCCGTCACCGGGCAAGGCAACGATGTAATACGAGTCTTTTGTCATGATTTGTGAAAAAGATTGACTATAAGCGACCGCGAGAATATTTACCACAGAGGACACAGAGGAAGAACTGCACGATTCTCTTACCAATTACGCTGCACCAACAGAGTTTGGTTTGAGTTCACAGCGCCTTTTCGTGAACCTGAGTTTGGAATGCTATTCACGTAAAGTCGTATTGAGATCAGTACCGGGAGCGGTAGCGACCGGGTTCCGGGTGCATCCACAAAAAGCCCCTGCCCGAAAACGGACCCGGTCGCTACCGCCTCCGGTACTGACTCGCCTATCCTCTCTGTGGTAAAAATCGTCGCTCATGCTGTCCGCGGAAATCATCGCCATTGGTTCGGAACTTCTCTCGCCGAATCGCATTGACACGAACAGTCTCTGGCTGACCGATCAACTCAATCGCATCGGAATCGATGTGAAGCTGAAGACGATCGTGGGTGACGACGATGCGCGGCTCGAGGAGGTTGTGAAGGACGCGGCCAAACGTTCCCGCGTCGTCATTACCACCGGCGGGCTGGGGCCAACTGAGGATGACGTCACGCGCAAAGTGGTCGCGCGGGCTTTGGGACGAAGATTATCGCTCGACGAAAATGTTTTGGCAGACATTCGCGCCCGCTTTCAAAGCTTCGGTGTGAACATGCCGGAGCGTAATTCGCGCCAGGCGATGGTCATTGATGGAGCGGAGGTGTTGCCGAATCCCAACGGCACAGCGCCGGGACTTTACCTCGAAGTCAGTGAGCGTTCAGATCGCACCCTTCCTGACGGCCGAGTTTCCGTCGGCTGCGCGATCGCCCTGCTGCCCGGTCCGCCGCGGGAAATGAAGCCGATGTTTGAGCATCACGTGTTGCCGCGCATCGGCAAACTCGCGGGTGAGACGCGCTTTGCGACTCGAATGCTGCGGGTCACCGGCATGGGCGAGTCCGCAGTGGACGAGAAGATATCGCCGATTTACACCCGTTACGAAAATCCGCAGACGACGATTCTTTTCAACAGCAGCGAAATCGAAATTCATCTGCGCGCGCACGGCCGCACCGAACAGGACGCTGACGCGTTGCTGGACAATCTTTCGCTGAAGATGGAAAACGCGCTGGGTAACTCGGTCTTTTCATTTCACGGCGAGACGATGGAGGAAGTTGTTGGTCGCCGCCTGGCGATGACCGAATTCACTGTGGCCGTGGCGGAAAGTTGCACGGGCGGATTGATCGCGCAGCGCCTGACCAGCGTGCCCGGTTCCTCGAAGTATTTCATCGAGGGTGTTGTTACCTATTCCAATGAATCGAAGACGCATCTGCTGGGCGTCGACAAGAAAGTCATCAAAGAGTTTGGTGCAGTCAGCCAGCAAGTTGCGCGCGACATGGCCCGCGGCATTCGTCACAAAGCGAAGGCCGATTTCGGATTGGCTGTGACTGGAATTGCCGGCCCCAGCGGTGGCACGGAAGAGAAGCCCGTCGGCCTGGTTTACATCGCGCTGGCCGACGCGGCGCATACTGAACACAAGAAACTAAAGCTGCCCGGTGATCGCGAACTCATTCGCTGGCGCGCCTCACAAGCGGCGCTGGATATGTTGAGAAGAAGGTTGATTTGAACGCGGCCGACCTCATAGCCTATGCTTCAGGAACATCTGTGGCCATTCTCCTTAGCAAGTCAGTGAGCGGAGAAATCTCTTTCCGTGATTTGCCGATCAACATTTCGTCAATGTGCTGGTCAAAGGCGGCGCCAGAGTTACAGAACCGCGAACGGTAGTGAGCGGGATAGAGGTTCAAGGTTGAGAATTCGTTTACGTACTATGCGTGAGTTGCGCCCTTAACCCGCTCGCTACCGCTCGCGGTTCTGTAACTGTGGCTCATTGACGCCTTCGATACACATGAATGTTGGTTAGAATGAATTCGGTGTGCTGTGCTGTGACCAATTCATAGTTTCTAATCGGATGGCCATACTCGGAGTCTGGAAACAACTGTTCAGGAAGGGAAGTTTCATTCTCAATCGCAATTAAGTACTCGACTCGATTGTCGGAAAGATATTGGCGGAAGGCTTCACGATCCTTGGGTGCGTCAGCAGAGGTCAAAAACGTTTCCGGCGGAATCCCCGACAAGACGCGCACAGTTCCTTCGTCACAAAAAATCTTCGTATTCGATTTCGGATTGAAATTATCGCGCAGGTAATCGGCGACTTGTCTTTGCGCAGAGTAACGATTCAATTCGCCAATCGCTCCTGCAAATTGGGCCGACGCGTTGAGAGTACAAAGTATGACAATCGCAATGAGAACGCGGCGCGACAGATCAGGCCGGCGCTGCTTGATTGCTAAGTAACTCCACGGCAATAGCGGGACTCCCAAACTGAAAAGGATCAGCCCATATCGTGGGAAGATGATTGGCTGTTGATGGGTGAGATATGCGAGGAGCAATAGGGCGAGGAACGCGAAAAAAACCAGGACCATCGGCACAACTGGTTCGATGTTGAGATCGGGAGTGTGGTCACTTGGGTGTTTCAGCCGCTTCAGCACGAGCCAGGCGGCGAGGAACGCGGCGCAGAGTGTGGTGGTGTCTGCTCCGGACGCGAGCATGGCCAGATCCTTGACTAGATCTCGCGTTGTGAAATGTGCCAGCGCAGGATTCTGCGTCAGCAGCCAATCGTGATACTGCTGCCGCACTTTGAACGTCGCGAGCCAGTCACCCGCCGCTTTCCACGAAACCAAAAACCAAAACAACGGCGGGAGCAGCATGATGAGCAGCGCACCAGCGGACACTCTCCGCTCTTTCCAAAACTGAATTGTGGGAATCAGAAAGATCAGCATCCAGCTTTCGACGCGTGTGAATCCCGCCAACGCCGCGAAGATCGCCGCCACAAGCCAGTTGCGTTTCAAAACGAAGTAGAGCGCGGCGAGGACAAAGAACGCGTGCGGAACATCGGTCAAGGCAGACGTTGACGTCAGAATGTGCACTGGATTCAGCGCGATTAGCAGAAAGCACAGGAGCGCAGCCTTTTTCTGATCCACTAATTGGCGCGTGATTGCATAAACCAGCAGGCACACGCCGACGCCAAACACGGCTGAGACAAACTTGCCCACGTAAAAGCCGTTACCGATGATGACGTTAATGAGCGCGGAAATAAATTGATAAAGCGGCAGCCAAAAACCGTAAAGATCAGTCACTGCGAAAGTGCCTGTTTTGATCTTTGTGCTGAGGTTGCCGATGTCGCGGATATAGACGTACGCGTCGCCGAAGGTGTTGGGCAAAAAGAATGCGCCGAGCAGACGAGGCAAAGATGCGAGGACCAGCAAGAACCACCACTCTCGGTTGATTCGTTTCGCCACGGCCTAACTATTTTCGAGCAGTTTCGGATTTCGTTTTGCGTGGAACACTGCTAGTACGACGATCCGAGATGTTTCGAGCAGAAAGTGAATTGTGTAAGGAAAACGATGGAGAACTGCTCGTCTAATTTCGCCACGGACCTGCGGAAACTGCCCTGGTCGCGCCGCGATTCGAGTTAAAGTCTTTTCAACCTCGACAGCGAATTCAAACCCCAGACCGGCGCTTCGTTGCTCGTACCAGGAGATCGACTCATGCATTTCACGTCGGGCCACGCGACGGAAGACGATGGGAAGAGGCATCAGCGCTTATGGTATTCGGATAATAACTCTTGCTTGATCGATTCCCACGGAACGACATCGTTTGGATTTTTTCTATGTGCTTCTAACCGTCTGTCGAGTTCGGCTGTCTGTTCTGGCGTTAAGGAAGGTTCATAGCCTTCCTCGGCCAGGCTTTCCCAGAGCACCTCGATCAGTTCAATACGTTTATCGAGCGGGAGTTTTGTGGCTGTCTCGATGAGATGGGAATTCATGGTGAGAGTCTATCTATCCAGCTTGACTAAGACAAGAGGGTTCCTTGCTTTAGCCCTGCTTGTCGCTGGTTAAGCGCCTTGTTATAGTCACCCTTCAAAATTATTAATGGCGACGGCAACGGAAGAGAAAGTCCTGGCGACTAACCGGGCGGCGTTTCATGACTATCATATATCCGCGAAATATGAGGCAGGCGCTGCGCTGCAGGGGACTGAGGTAAAGAGCGTCCTCGACGGTCGCATTCAATTGAAAGACTCTTACGTAGGGGTGCGCGAAGGCGAGGCCTGGCTGTTCAATGCGCACATCTCTCCCTACTCGCACGGCAACCGCGAGAACCACGACCCGTTGCGCACGCGCAAACTCCTGTTGCACCGGAAAGAAATTGAAAAGCTGGATCAGGCTGCGGCGTCGCAGGGAATGACGCTGGTAGTAACTCGCGTTTACATAAAAGGGCGACGGATCAAATTTGAAATTGGCGTTGCGAAGGGCAAGAAGCTTTATGACAAGCGGGAGACCGAACTGCGGCGCATCGTTGATCGAGAAACGCGCGCGCAATTGAAACATCGGAATCGATAAGTGGCATAGACTTTAGTCTGTGCGCTCAACAATTCACAGACTGAAGTCTGTGCCACTCAATACGAGGTTAACAAATGGACGTTCGAGGAAATTCACAATCAATTACTAAAGTAGAGGCGGACGCGCTGGCGGTGCCCGTTTTCAAAGGCGAGAAAGCAGACGATGGCATCCTGAAAACATTGGACAAAGCGACGGCCGGCATCGTCAGTTCAGTGATCAGATCTGAAGAGTTTGCGGCCAAAGAAGGCGAGACCGCCTACTTTCATCTGACGGACAGCAGTTTGCGCGCGCGCCGTTTACTGTTGATTGGTTGTGGCGACCGCGGCGAGTACAAAGCGCGCCAGGTCTCGCAAATGGCTGGAACTGCAACTCGATTTTTACGCAGCAAGAACGCGAAAACGATCGCGATCGTTCCCCGCAGCGAAGGTGATGTCGCGAAGGCCGCGCAATGGACAATGTCTGGCGCGGTGATGGGACTGTTCGATCCCGATAAGTACCGCACTAAGGACAAAGAACAGCGGCAAGTCGAACGCTTCGAAGTTGTAATCGAAGGCGCAGACAAGAAGGCTCTCGAACGCGGCGCTGAACGCGGCCGCATCATTGGTGAATCCGCGAACTTTACTCGCGACCTGGCCAACGAACCGGGCGGGTACATGACGCCGACAATCATGGCCGAGCGCGCGAAGAAAATTGCCAAAGAATTCGGTTTGTCCGTCGACATCCTCGATCAGAAGCAGATCGAAAAATTGGGAATGGGTTCGTTCTTGGGCGTGTCCGTTGGTTCGGACGAGCCGCCAAAGTTGATTGTGTTGAAGTACACGCCGCCGAAGAAGGTGAAATCCGACGGCTTGCTGGCGCTGGTTGGAAAGGGCATTACATTCGACTCAGGCGGCATTTCGCTTAAACCCGGCGAGAACATGGAACTGATGAAGTACGACATGACAGGTGCGGCAACCGTCATGGGCACGATGCGCGCGATTGCTCAGCTGAAGCCATCCGTTCCGGTGCTGGGGGTGGCGCCCTGCTGCGAGAACCTTCCTTCGGGCAAGGCTACGAAACCGGGCGATGTCTTGCGCGCGATGACCGGCAAAACGATTGAAGTAATCAATACCGACGCTGAAGGCCGTCTGATTCTCGCGGACGCAATCGCGTACGCGAAAAAACTTGGCGCCACTCAGATCATCGACATGGCAACGTTGACGGGCGCCGTCTCGATTGCGCTGGGCGATGTGCACACGGCGATCCTCGGCACCGATCAGAAACTGATCGATTCATTCATCGAGGCGGGCAAAGAGGTCGGTGAAAAGTTCTGGCAACTGCCTCTCGACAACGAGTACACAAACCAAATCAAGTCCGACATCGCTGATATCAAGAATGTCGGCGGCAAGAAGGCCGGCACCATTACGGCCACGGCGTTTCTCAAAGAGTTTGCAGATGGCGTTTCGTGGGCGCACCTGGATATTGCCGGGACCGCCTGGGGCGACCCGGCGACGCCGTACCGTTCCAAGGGTCCGACCGGCGTGGCGGTGCGGACTTTAATTGAATTTATTGAGCGTTCAGCGAATTAGGCGCCAATTAACCTTCGCGCCGCTCTCCCAACGGTGCTAAAATTTGCGCGAAATCGGTCGCGGTCGTGGTGGCCCCAGAACGACGTCGCCTGAGTTCCCCTACCATGATTGATTATTATCAGGTTCTCGGAATTGGCCGAACGGCGTCTATCGCTGAGATTAAGTCGGCCTATCGAAAGCTGGCGCGCAAACGTCACCCCGATGTCAATCGTGGTTCTGAGAAAGCCGCGCGCGAGTTCGCGCTCCTGTCACTGGCTTACCACACGCTAGTTGATCCGCAAGAGCGCGCCTTTCATGATCAGCAGCTCGACAAAGGAACCCAAAGCGCTGCTTCAATTCTGCATTCTGATAATCCGCACGCGCAGCGCGCCCGCGAAATGCAGGCTCGCTGGGATCGCGTCGTCAATCAGATCCTCGAAAATGACCGGCGCGAAAGCGTAGCGCGCCAGCGGGCCGTGTTCACGACGGTGTCGCTTTTTCTCTCCACCTTCTTTGTGGCGATGATCAAGCCGCCGCTTTGGCAATCATTTGGATTATTTGGCCGCGCGATTCTGGTGACTTTGTTCATGACCGGCGTATGGCACTTGATTCGGCGTTTGCGCGAGTATTTTCGCCACTACACCTATCGGCCTGATGACATTCATTACTCAATCACCCAGGACGAGAAGCCGGCTCCGAAACCCTTCACGCGTTTTTCAGCGTCGGCGTTCCTGCTTGGCGGTTACGCCGTCAGCCTGGGCATTGGGTTGTTGATTGGTTGGCACGCGGAAGACTTCTTCTCGGATTTGACGTTACTGTTTCGACATGTTCCCTCTATAGGTGGCGGCGGGTCTGCGTCGGCCACGGCGCTCATCATTTCAGACCTGTTGTTCTATCCACCGATTGCTGTTCTGATTGTTGACACGATGCACGGGCTGGCGTCACGAATCGATGCCGGATGACTTCATGATAAATCTCAAGTTTGACGGCTCGCGGCGGCGCTCATCGATTTTCGTGATTGGCTTGCTGTTGGTAGGCGGAATTGTCTTTGGCGCGGCTTCTGCAGCGCGTTCGCTAGCCCAGCAAGATCGGCTCACGCCGCTGCAGCGGGAAATTGAACGGCAGCGCCAGCGACTGTCTTCGACCGAAGCTGAAGAGAGACGCGATGCGCTGATGCGTCTTGGAAACCTGAAACGTCCCGACGCCTCACGCGCAGCCGCAGCGGCGCTCAGTGATGTTAGTGCCGCGGTTCGGGTGGCCGCAGCACATGCAGTCCTTTCGTTACCGAGTGCCGAAGCCGCTGCCATGCTGATGCCGTTGTTGAAAGACAAAGACGAATTTGTACGACGTGAAGCGGCGTTCGCTCTGGGTGAAACGCATGCGCGCACGGCTACGACGTCGCTGATCGATTTGATCGTTCACGACAAGAAGCCCTCGGTGCGCGCCGCCGCTGCAGTGGCCCTCGGCCAGATTGGCGACGAGGCCGCATTGTCTCCTCTCTCGCAAGTGGTTACCGGACAAGGTACGAAGAAAAAGAAAACCAGGAGTGCCGAGGAAGAATTTGTCGTGCGATCTGCTGTTCGATCGCTTGGGCAAATTCGCAGCCGCGCATCCGTACCGGCTCTGGTTGCGGCCCTTCAGGACGAAACGAACTCGATCGAAACTCGCAGGGAGGCGGCCACGGCGCTGGGGTTGATAGGTGACTCTTCGGCGTTACCGGCGCTGCAAGCTGCTTACGAAACAAACTCTGATCCTTACCTTTCGGAAGCGGCTCGCGCTGCCATTCGGCAAATAAATCGCGCAAAACCAAAAGGCGCCGGAAATTAATTCCGACGCCTTCGCAGTTTGTACATGAAGCGACGTTAGCTTTCGGCGCGTTCGCCGCGGCCTTGTCCCTTCTTCGCGGCCTTTTCCTTAACCTGTGGAATCGGCAAGCCTACGCTTCCGGATCTCGCCGCCAACCTCTGGTCCTCATTGACCGCTTCGGGTATGTCGGTAATCAAGGCGCCGCCCGATTGTTTCGAGAAAACCAGCCGTTTCGTCTGGGCGTTCAGTCCGACGAAGACCAGATCGCCGAGACCAATCTGACCCGTCGCCACCAGATTCGACAGCGGGTAAACCAGGAAGCGCTCGACCGCGCGTTTTAAGTGGCGCGCTCCATATTTGAAGTCGATGCCTTCCGCGAGGAGCATTTCTTTGGCTTCAGGGGAGCACTGGAACACGAACTTCGTGCCGGCCGAAAGCATGATGCGGTCCTGCACGCCTTGCAGTTCCAGATCCAGAATCGCGCGCAGGTGATGTTCTTTCAGCGAGCGGAACACTACGACCTTGTCGATGCGGTTCATGAACTCCGGAGAGAACTTGCGCCGGGCCGCCTCGACGGCGGTGCGATAGATCTTCTGATCGACTTCGGTGTCGTGCGGGTTCTTGGCGCCTTTGCCGGGAGCGAAACCGATGCCACCGGAAATCAACTCAGACATCTCACGCGCGCCGAGGTTCGAAGTCATGATCACCATGCACTTTGAAAAATCAACGCGACGATTGTCGCCGAGCGTTAGGGTGGCCTTGTCGAGGATGCCCAGCAAAAGTTGCCACAGCGCGTCCGAAGCCTTCTCGATCTCGTCAAACAGCACAAGCGTCAGCTTCAGATCTTCGGTATGCATGCGATCGAGATTCTCCTGCGTCAGCATGGGAGACGTCTCGCGATGGCCGAGGTATCCCGGAGGCGAGCCGATCAATTTCGCAATTTCATGCGAATGCTGAAACTCAGCGCAGTCAATCTTCACAACTGCGTTTGGATCGCCGAACAAAACTTCTGCCGCCGCTTCGATGACCCGCGTCTTGCCGGATCCCGTAGGACCGAGGAAGAGCATCGTGCCAATTGGCCGATTAATTGGGTTCATTCCGGCGAGGAAAATCTGATACAGACCCGTCATGCGTCGAACGGCGCGTTCCTGTCCGACGATGCGCGCTTCCAGACGTTCTTCGAAGTCTTGCGCGCGCGGGCTTTTCTGATCGGGGTCAAGAAAAACTGTTTGCTCTAATTGTTTCTCTGGGGTCGCCATACTCTCTCTTTTCCCACTTCCGCTGCCACGCTCAACTGTGAACCCGCGTGGTCACCGGTGGATCCTCCCACCACCTCTCATGCAAAGAACGATCCGCTACCGCGATCGATGCGCGATCGCTTTTTTTTTGTTCGCCTTCGTACAAAAGCCGGCAAAACAAGCACAGCTATATATACGACGGGTCGTGAATTGTCATCCAAAATATTTGATGGAAATCCGAAACGGCGCAGAAGTGACGAGCTTTTTTGTGAAGTGACCGTGACAATTCGCGGCACTTCGGCACTGACAGTTGCGGTTACTCCGAACGAGAATTACACCGAAAGGGCTGGACGCCGCTCAAAACGTGACGCCGTTCGGACTAGTCGTAATACTCGAGCCCGAGGTGCGTGATGAGGTCTTCTCCGCGCAGGTGCCGCAGAGTGTTTTTCAGCTTCATGAGCTGAATGAAGATGTCGTGTTCGGGATAGAGTCCCGGCGCGGTCATCGGTGACTTGAAGTAGAACGAAAGCCACTCCTGCACGCCTTTCATGCCGGTGCGCTGGGCTAAATCAAGGAACAGCGCGAGATCCAGAACGATCGGCGCGGCCAGGATCGAGTCGCGACAGAGAAAGTCAATTTTGATCTGCATCTTGTAGCCGAGCCAGCCAAAGATGTCGATGTTATCCCAGCCTTCCTTGTTGTCGCCGCGTGGCGGATAGTAGTTGATGCGCACGACGTGCGAAAAATCTTTGTAGAGCTGCGGATAGACTTCCGGCTGCAGGATGTACTCGAGCACCGAAAGTTTTGACTCTTCCTTGGTTTTGAACGAGTCAGGATCGTCGAGTACTTCGCCGTCGCGATTTCCCAGAATGTTAGTCGAGTACCAGCCGTGCAAACCCAGCATGCGCGACTTCAATCCGGGGGCGAGGATCGTCTTCATCAGCGTTTGGCCTGTTTTGAAATCTTTCCCACAGACCGCAACGCCATTTTTGTTTGCCAAGTCCATTAACGCCGGAACATCGACCGTCAGGTTTGGCGCGCCATTAGCGAAGGGAATACCAGATTTCAAGGCAGCGTACGCGTAAACCATTGAAGGCGGAATCGCCTTGTGATTGTCTCGCATCGCCTGTTCCAGCGACTTCAGCGTGCGATGCACCGCATGCGGCTTCATGAAGATTTCAGTCGAAGCCGCCCAAATCATTACCAGGCGGTCGCACCGGTTCTTGCGTTTGAATTCGGCAATCTCGGCAATCAACTGGTTTGCGAGATCAAGTTTGTTCTTCCCCTTTTTTACATTCTCGCCGTTCAGGCGTTTGACGTACGATTGATCAAACACCGCCTTCATCGGCTTGATCTTCTGTAGAGGCTTCTTCAGTTTCCCGATTAGTTCCTTTTCGAGCACGCCGGCGTGCAGGGCCGCGTCGTAAGCTGAATCCGGAAAAATGTCCCACGCGCCGAAGACCAAATCCTTCAGTTCTGCCAACGGCAGGAAATCTTTAATCGCCGGCACGCGATTGTCGGTGCGCTTGCCCAGGCGAATCGCGCCCATTTGAGTGAGGCTGCCGATCGGCTCGGCCAGACCTTCCTTGATGGCCTCGACGCCGGCGATAAAAGTTGTGCTGACCGCGCCCAGCCCCACCAACAACACGCCGAGCTTACCTTTTGCAGGCGCGACTGCCGCGCCTTTCTTGACTGGCATTCCTAAGATTGACCTCCGGAAAAACGGGGAATTAAAGACGGAGATGATACATGAGACGTGCGTGATTCGCACGTTGTGGTGGGTATTTGCCGCGAGTTTCAGTTAAGGAAAGTCTCTGAGTTCAGCAGCAGCCTGGCGGGATTATTCGTAATTAGTGCGTGAACATTGGCCGCCCTCGCGCGCTGAATCCACTCGGGCCGATCAACTGTCCAGACAACCACCGGCAGATGTCGATCCCCTGCTTTTTCCAGAAGTCTTTTGCGCGTCAAGAGTCGATTGAGTAAGAGTTCATTTGCGCCGCACTCAGACGCAGCCGCCAGGATCGAGTCCGTGCGCCAGATCTGACCGCGGACCCGCGAGGAACCGAAGAGAGCGCCCGTGCGAATCGATCCATCGAACGCTTTGAGCGCTGCAATTGCGGTGAGATCGAAGCTGACTACCACCACGCGATTTTGAAACTGGAAACGTTTGATTAGGGCTGTGACCACAAACGCGAGGTCATTTGGAACTTCATCTTTTTCGCTCTTGAGCTCGACGTAAATTAGTCCCGATCTGCTTCGACAGAATTCAAAGACTTGCTCGAGCGTCGGAATCCTCTCTTCGCTGTATTCACTGCGCGCAAGTTTAGGTTGCGTTCGACTGAACCACGTGCCGGCGTCAATCTTAGTCAGTTGTCCAGAGGTGAGCCGGCTGACGGTGCCGGCCCTCAACCCGGTTCGTCGCAGCGTCGCGTCGTGAATCACAACTGGAACCCCATCTCTGGCAAGGCGCACATCCAACTCAATCCCATCTGCGCCAGCGGCGAACGCGCGCTCAAAGGCCGCCAGCGTATTCTCCGGCGCGTGCGCAGACGCGCCGCGATGACCGATTATCAGAGGGTTGTGAGTCTGGAGTTTGATGGCTGAGGAGATGGCTCGCTTACTTTTGCGCGAGGTCCGCTTCTGGATAACTGACACGTTTGAGTTTGATATCAATGGTTCCCAGTGAAGACTTTATCTGCGCCTTCACGGGTAGATGGCGCGCGTCGTCCGTAAACCAAATCACCAGGGCGCCGCGCGGCCGGACAGGGCGATCACCATCAAATATCGCGGGCTCTACGCTAATCGTGTTAACCCGGCCGACCGCCGTCCCAATCTTCCTCCCCGGCGTCACGTTTACGACACAGCGGTAAGTGTGACCGTTATCAACCATCGCCACTTCGAAGTTCTCGCCCGGTTTTAGCTGCTGCGTGCGCACAAAGTAAATCAGCGTCAAAACGTCGTGCACGGGCGGACTGAACGAAAGGGTCTTCGCGTCTGGTTTTTGATCGCGCTCGCTCTGCGTCCAAATCACTTTTTGCGCAGCCTGATCAAATGTCGCTTCACTATTGATAGTGGTCCGCTTATCTTCGTACAGACCCTTCGTATGCATCACGGCAAACGGTTGCGCATCGGCGAGTGACTCAATGTGAATGTGATACTTCGAGCCGGTAAGCCGGATCAAGAACCCTTTGGCGACGGCGTCGCCCACGAGGTTGACCACCCGTTCGTCGTTCTTGTCTGTCGCGAGCTGCGCACTAAAGCGCAGTTCGCCGACATCAAAGCCGCGCAATACACCGCGATTCAATTCAGCCTGATACAGGAGTTGTTCGCCGCGCGCGAAAGGCAGCTCAGTCTGATTCTTCTGCTGCGCGGATGCCGTCCCATAGCCGCCGAGGAAAATCAGCAAGCCGAGCACTGCGCAAACAAGAGATCGCTGGTTGGGATTTCGTAACATTGTCTACCGAAACCAAATCGCCTTTATGAGGAGAATTGTGAAAGCAACCACGAATCCAATGGCTGCCTGGTATTCGCGGTAACGCTGGTAAAGAGCCGAGTCAAATCCAGTCGCGCTCACATTCTCATATCGTTTGAACCGCGGCAGGAAGAGCGGCACTACCTGCGCGTATCGCCGATACTTGGGGCCGAAAAGATCCTCCAGCGTCGCGGATTCGACGCGCATAACGGGCACATAGATGCCCAGGAACAACAGCGCAAAGAGCAACGCCAATTCCCAACGGCCCGCGGCGACTGTGAAACCCACGCCGATCAAAAAGCTGCCAAGGTAGAGCGGATTGCGAGTGTATGCGTATGGTCCAGTGGTGGCCAACGCATCATTTTTTCTCAGGTGGCCCGAGGCCCAGGCTCTTAACGCGAGGCCGGCCAAACCGATCGCCCCGCCCAGGGCGAGAGTCCATGGTCGCGGCCGCGCCAACAAAATAAATATCGGCGCGATGATGAAGCCCAACGGCACGCGCCAGCGCTGAAACCAGGTTCCGCCTCTGCGCGCTTTCACTGATTTTGCCCCGAAATTTGGATTGTTTTGCAGAAGAGCGGCTGGCCGGCCAAGTGCGAGGAAAAGCAAAAGTCCGAAGCGCAAAGCAGACGTAACTGCTGGCGCGTTGCCCGCAGCGTCTCCCCAGACATCAGCCCGCGCTTCGGACTTTCAGGCGTGAGATGAGTCGATGTTGGCACGGGTTGTCCCTGAGCTTTGTAAAGAATTTTCAGACCGCGACCTCCGCGTGCCGACCGATTAGCCCGCGCGCGCTTTGAAACACTTCTTCGGGCGTGATCGCAGTCATGCATCGATGATCTATCGGGCAATCTCGCAGCATGCAGGGCGCACAGTCGGGGGGCTGGCGAATTATTTGACCGGCTGGGCCGTAAGGTCGCGTCGTCAGCGGATTGGTCGGACCGAAGATGACCAAGGTTGGAGTGCCCACCGCCGCACCGATATGCGCCGGTCCGGTGTCATTCGTAATAAGCAAGTCTGCCACGCTGATTAAGGCAGTGACTTCCGCAACCGAGGTCTTTCCGGTCAGCAGAACCGGCGCGTGTCTGGCGAGTTTCTTTACCTGATTTGAAACTTCCAGTTCGCTCGGCGATCCAATCAGTGCGACCGTAGCTCCAGTTGCGGCAAGTTGATCCGCGAGCGCGGCATACCGATCTGCCGGCCAGCGTTTCGCGCGACTGTTGACTGAGCCAGGACAGAGCAGCACCAGAGGCTTTTCGGCATCCGCATTCTGCGCCGCCAGCAGCTCTCGTGCTTCGCGTTTTTGTTCTGCCGAAACTGCGAGTTCGAAACTTGGCTCTGATGTTTCTTTGGACGCGGTTCCGAATAATCGCCGCTCTAATTCGGCGACGAGATTGAGGTAATAGAAGATTTCGTGACGCTCGTTCTTCCAGGACGGAACTGGAACCGGATGAGTGAGCAGAAAGCCGCGGCGCTCTGTGTCATAGCCTGCGCGAGCCGGTACTCGCGCCAGGAAAGAAACCAACGCGGCCTCGAACGCGTTCTGAAAAAGGAATGCCAGGTCGAAACGTTGTTGCCTCCACTCGCGAACTTGTGGCCATACAGATGACAATCCATGTCGCTCGTAAACTAAAACGTCGTCAACAAAATCTGCATCACGAAAAATGTCAGCTGTGCCGGGCTTCGACACGACTGTGATTTGCGCGTGCGGAAATAATCCGCGCAGCTCGCGGAATGCAGCCACACTCATTACTGCGTCGCCAACCCAATTCGGCGCGCGAACCACGATGCGACCGATGTTTTGCAGAGGTGCGGCCAATCGAATAAGCCGGCAAGATGCCGGCGTACCGCAGGCAAGATGCCTGCGCTCCCGGGTCAAACTAAACTGCGCAAGCCTTCTTCAATTCCAATTTGCGGTTCCCACCCAAAGTCTCGCTTGATCCGAGTCAAATCTGAGATGTAATTCAGCGGCACCGGCGCCGGCAAAGGGTTCTCAGGATCAAATACGGGATTGCACTGAATAATCTGCGCGGTCTTGTCGATAATCTCGCGCAACGAAAGCGCGTTCTGATTTCCGCCACCAAGATTATACAGCCCGTGCTGCACCGTTGAGTCAATGAACGTCCGGCAGGCGCGCACAAAATCGTTGACATGCAGAATGTCGCGCACCGGCTTGCCTTCGACCGGCAGGCGAATTGGCCAACCGCGTTTCACGGACTCGACATAGTGCGTGACAAAGCCGCTGATATTTCCTTCCGAGGGTCGCGCATAAACCGTAGACAGCCGAAAGATGCACGAACGAACGTTTCGCTGCGCCGCGTGATACTGAACGTATTTTTCGGCGATCAGTTTCGACCACTCGAGGGCACTTTGACTGGTGTATTCCGTGCTGCACGTCTCGGGCACTTCTTCGAAGTTGTCAGCGTACGGGCCGTACACATCTTTCGTTGAGGCAAAGATGAAGACCGAGTTCGGCTCCATCTCACGGAGCAGATTCACGGTACCTTCGACGTTAGTGCGAAAGACAGCTTCAGCGTCCGCCGGATCTTTGCTGAGGTGCGCGGCGAGATGAATTACAACCTGGTACTCGCCGACCCGGGCACAATCGAGGGGATTAAGCAGGTCAAGTTGCGAGCGGCGGGAAAAATCGTCGGCATTGAAGGCGGCGCGAACGTGACTGCCGAGATAACCGCTGCCGCCTGTGACTAAGATTCTCAAAGTTTCGAGTTTGTAGTTGTGTCAGAACCGCCTGCGGTAGCGGGCGGTTGATCGTTGAGAGACGCTTGTCCGGCTGGTTCAACCGCCCGCTACCGCAGGCGGTTCTGACTGGAGTCTCCATCCAGCCTTGAAACTCGAAACCTGAAACTAGATTCCCATTGCCATCTCATTCAGACGACTCAGCGCCTCGACCTTTCCGATGGCAATTAGGATA
This sequence comes from Pyrinomonadaceae bacterium, assembly GCA_035606795.1. GTDB lineage: Bacteria > Acidobacteriota > Blastocatellia > Pyrinomonadales > Pyrinomonadaceae > UBA11740. The sequence continues at coordinate 18,020 of DATNEI010000136.1, read as the reverse complement.
TCGTCAGATTCGATAACCGTCTCGCCGGACGGATTGAAGATCGTCTCAGCGTTCGAGCGCCGAATGCTAATGATAACGATGTCTAACTCGGCTCGCATAGGCGTCTCGCGCAGCATCTGGCCGACGAGTGGCGAACCCTCGTGAATAAGTACTTGCTCAAAGCCCAGACCAATCTGACTTCCCGTGATCGAATCAAAGAATTCGCCTACAGCCGGTTTGGTGAGCGAAATCGCCATGCGATGACCGCCGATAATCGTGGGCGCGACGACGTGATTTGCGCCGGCGCGAACCAGCTTTGCTTCCGCCTCTTCTTCGGCCGCGCGCGCGACGATGTGAAGTTGCGAATTCAAATCGCGCGCCGTCAGCACGACATAAACGTTGTCCGCATCGTTGGGTAGACAGGCCGCGAGGCCGCGCGCGCGTTCCACGCCGGCCGTCTTCAGCGTCTCTTCCAGAGTCGCGTCCCCGACGAGCACATTCAGGCCTCTCTGACTGAATTCAGCGGCGCGCGGCCCATCGTTCTCGATTATCACAAACGCCTGATCGGCGCGTTGCAAGTCGCGGACGAGGTGCGAACCAACCCGTCCCGAACCACACACAATGTAATGATCGCGCAGCTTACTCATCTTCTTCGACTGCCGCCGCTGCCCCAGGGCCGAAACCAACTCAGACTGGACGACAGATTGAACAATGGTCGAGGCGGCGAGCGCAACTCCGCCCACTCCAATCAGCATAATGATGACTGCGAAGCCGCGGCCGGCTGCACTGTCTGGCGTGGCGTCGCCGTACCCGACCGTCGTGAGCGTCTGCACCGTCGCATACAGACTCTTACCCAGTGACCAGCCTTCAATTAACGTGAAGCCAACCGTGCCAAACACGATGGCCATCGCGAGCGCAATGACGGCATTGCGGATTCGAAAGAGAGTTCGGAATCGATGCGTGATGGGCAGCGGCATAGAAAAGTTTCGAGTTTCGAGTTTCAGGTTCAGCGATTCTTGAGTCTGAAATTAGGCCGGCTGTTGCCGGGTGATGCGGCTTGAAACTCGAAACTCGAAATCCGAAACTCGAATTCCGAAACTCGAAATGCGAAACTCGAAACGCGAAACTTATTTCTTCTTCCAGCGCACGCCGTCTTTGGTGTCTTCGAGAACGATGCCGAGCGCGGCAAGCTCATCGCGAATCTCATCGGCTCGGGCAAAGTCGCGGCGGTGACGCGCTTCCTGACGTTCGTCAATCAGTGCCTGAATCTCTTCGTCAAGTAATCCGCGGTCCGGCTTTCCGAAAATATTCAGCACGCTGTCGAATTTTTCAAAGGCAGAGATCAGCGCGCGCTTGTTGTCTTCGAGCAGCTTGCCACCGGCGAGTACTGGATTCACCACCCGCGTGAGTTCATGAATCGCGGCGAGGGCGACCGACGTGTTCAGATCGTCATCCAATCCGGCGGCAAAATCCTTCAGCGCCTGCTCAGTGCAATTGTGGACAGCGTCGTTGCGTCCCAGATCGGTCTTTGCTTCTTCCAAACGCGCGCGAAAGTCGCGCAGGCTCTCGACAGTTTTCTCAGCGCCTTGCAACGCATCGAAGGTGAAGTTTAGTTGCTTCCGGAATGGTACGCTCAAAAGGAAATAGCGCACGGCCGCGGCCGAGAATCCTTTCGCCGCCACATCGCGAAACGTGTAGTAGTTGCCCTTCGACTTCGACATCGTTTCGCCTTCGACCTTTAAGTGTTCGAAGTGATACCAGTAGCGCACGAACTGTTTGCCGGTCGCGCCTTCACTCTGCGCAATTTCGTTTTCGTGGTGCGGAAACACCAGGTCGATCCCGCCCAGGTGCATGTCAAACGTCTCGCCGAGATATTTCATCGACATCGCCGAGCACTCGAGGTGCCAGCCCGGACGGCCGCGACCGATTTTTGTTTCCCAACCGGTTTCGTCCAATTTCGTTGCTTTCCACAGGGCGAAGTCGCGCGCATCTTCCTTCTCGTACTTGTCCGTATCGACGCGATCGCTGCCGCCGGCAATGTTTCCGGCGAAATTGATCTTCGAAAGCTTGCCGTAGTCAGGAAAAGAATTTATCCGGTAGTAAATCGAATCTTCCGATCGATACGCATGACCGTGCTGCTCGAGCTTTTCAACGAGGTCAGCCATTTCCGGAATGTGCTGCGTCGCGCGGGGAGTTACGTCCGGACGTTCACAACCGAGCGCGTCGAAATCTTCCCAAAAAGCGGCGATATATTTGGCAGTGTAATCATCGATTGACTGCGCGGCCTTCTGCGCTTGGGTGATGATGCGATCGTCCACATCAGTTAGATTCATGACAGAGGTGACGCGAAAGCCTTTGAACTTTAGATAACGCCGCATGACATCGGCCGCAATCGCCGAACGGAAATTTCCGATGTGCCCGTAGTCCCAAACCGTCGGGCCGCAGTAGTAGAACTTCGCCTCGCCTTCAACCAACGGAAGAAATTCTTCAACCTGCCCGGACAGAGTGTTATGTATGCGCAACATTGAGAGCGAGGATAGGGAAGGCGAGTGAGTCAGTCAAACGTGCGATCTTGCGGAATTTAAGTTCGCTCGCGAGGGATGGGATCGAACGAGCGCGTAGTGTGCTCAGTCACGCTCGCTACCGGTTCAGCCAGCCGGTCACGATGTTTCGCCTCGAGCTCCTTGGTTTGCGGACCCTTGAACTGATCGTCTTGCCGCGCCTCATCTTTTCGAGGCTTTCGTCGCACCAGAATCAGCATCAGGAACACTGCCTCCAGAGCTATTAACAGCAACATGCTTGTCCACACCAAGGCCATGGTCTGCCCCGGGTCGATGCCCACGGCCTTCAGCATGAAGATCAGAAAAACAATGCCCGGCAAACCCAGGACAAACACGCCCGCCATGACGCTCACGATGAATAGCGGACGAATCTCACGGGATTCCGAACCTGACTCAGTTGACGGAGTCCGCGCGCCGCAGTAGTTACAGAAGTTCAGGCCTTGCGTGACGGCGACACCACATGATGAGCAGTACACGCGCTCACCTCCTGAAACGGAACTACGTTGATCGTTCCGATAAAGTTCGCCCTCGGGTTAGAAACCGGCGATCGGAGACTTCTTTAGGCGCTTTTCGGTCTTTGGCCCGTATAGTCCATCTTCCTTGATCAAATCATCTGGATTATGGGTATTCCACAACCTTTGAAACGCGAGCACTGCCTTCTCAACAAAATCAGGATCGTGTTCGCCGGTAAAATCGAAGTGAGCAGGATCGTCCGGAAGCACGGTCTGAAACCAGCCATGATCGTTCAAGACGGGTTTCCAGTCCTCGCGCACTTCATGGGGAACGTCGATCGCATTTGCGCCTTCATGGTTTGATTTGCTCGGCGGAGCGGCTCTCGTTATGTCGCATCTCTGTTGTTCTGCCCAGGTACGTAGGACGAACTGGTGCGGAAGAACTCTGAAGGCGTGGACTAATGGCAGCTTCTCGCCCTTTTCCTCAATGGCATCGATGAGGGCTTCAGCTCCGACTCTCTGTACAAACGGAAGCTTCGATGCCCCAGAAATTTCGATGTGAGCCGAAATATCCACCAGTGTGTCTGGTGGAAGATCCGACGTGAGCTTGGCAAACACCTGCTTCACCAAACCGGCGATGGGTGCTGTGCTGCAATTTGAAGTTTGGACGAAGTCACGCAACAACATAGGATTTTCTCCTCTCGGGTGCTGTCAGATTGCCCTTTGCGTCGTGCAGCTTAGGATGACGCCTTAATCGGGCTTGCTGGTTTTACGCGTGCATTTAATTCAGGCGGCGTCAAAAGTCAATAAAAAGGTGGGACCGGCTAGTGTCTTTTTGACTGGAGCGCAACCGTCTCGGTTGCTGCGCTGCCGCAAAATGCAGCCGAGGACGCTTGCGCTCCAGTTCAAGGGATATTACTTGCCGAAGTGCGTGAATCCTTTTGCTTCCAAGTTCCATTCGCGATTCTTTTCTCGAAGCCGAACCCCGCCGCCCTGTTCAGTGACTTCACCAATCTGAGAAATACCGACGCCGTCGACGCGCTGCGGAAGAGGCGAAAGCCGTTCGGGACTGACTGTGAAAAGCAATTCAAAATCCTCGCCACCGTGTAGAGCGAGCGCGAGCGGATCAAGGGCGCGACGTCCGCAGAGCTGCTTGACGTTTTCGTCGAGCGGCAAGGAGCTCGCATCAATGGTCGCGCCGACGTTGCTCTCTGCGCAGAGATGACGCAAATCGGAAGACAAGCCGTCACTGATGTCGATCATTGAAGTTGCGAGCTGCTCTTCGCCGAGCACCATGCCCCAACCGACGCGTGGTTGCGGGGCGAGTTGACGAAGCAGGAGAAACTGAATCGCGTGGTCGTCAGATGTCTCGTCGTCGGACTGTCCCCTGCCGTCTGCCTCCTGCCGGCTGCTGTCTGCACCGACGCGAGCTCCGAGTTCGATCAGCTTTAATCCTGCTGCTGCGCCGCCCAGACTTCCGGTGACAAAAATCTGATCGCCTGGTTGCGCTGTGGATCGCAGAACTGCGCGACCTGTCTTCACTTCGCCGGCAACAATCGAATCAATCACGATCTGTTGCGACTTTGATATGTCTCCACCCGCCAGCGTCACGCCGTACCGATCAGCCAGCGCCAGATAGCCCGCGAAGAATTGTTCTTTGAAATCACTGTCCCAGGTGGACCCCGGCAGGCCGAAAGAAATCAATGCCCAAAGCGGGCGCGCACCCATCGCCGCGATGTCGGAAAGCGAAACCGCCAGCGCCCTGTGTCCCAGGAGATGCGCCGGAGTTGTTTCGCGATGAAAATCGATTTCCTCGATCAGCAGGTCGGTAGAAATAACCAGATCGCGATTCCCAGACTCGCGCACCACCGCCGCGTCGTCACCGATACCTGTGATTAGACGTGAGGAAAAATTGCGCGCGCGCGCCTGTTCTCGAAGCTGCCGAATGAAGTCGAACTCGTTCATAAGCGGCAAAGAGCATAGCGCAAAGGGCAGAGAGCAAGGAAAAGCTGCGCGTAAGCGCAAAGTCTCTTGTGTAAGCCTTCGCTCTTAGCGCTTAGCCCTTCGCGCTTTGCTCAGAGATTACGGCGCATTGAGTCAAGGCCGCCTTGGATCGTTTCGAGGGAAGTTGAAAACGAGAAGCGCACGTGTCCTTCACCGTCGGGCCCAAAGACCGCGCCGGGGACGGTGGCAACTTGCGCGCGGTTAAGAAGAATCTCCGACGCTTCGCGGCTGTCGGGGTTGATTCGGGAGATGTCGGGGAACGCGTAAAACGCGCCGGCAGGTGTCGCACAGGTAAGACCGAGTTCATTCAAACCACCTACTAACAAATCGCGCCGCTCACGGTAGGCGGCGCGCGACGTTTCGAGAAAATCTGACGAGGTGGTAAACGCGGCCACTGCGGCCCACTGCGTCGGTGTCGAGACTCCGTTTGAAGAATAGAGGAGAGCTTTGCGCATTCCGGTCATCCACGGTTCACCGGCAACTGCATAACCGATACGCCAGCCAGTCATCGCAAAAGACTTGGACATCGTGAAGCACGTGATCGTCCTTTCGAACATCCCGTCGAGCGAAGCGATCGAGACATGTTGATCGTCATAAATAATGTCTTCGTAAGCTTCATCCGCGATCACGATCAGATCGCGATCCGTCGCGAAGCGCGCGACTTCCTCGGCTTCAGTTCGATTGAAAACAATACCGGAGGGATTAGTAGGCGTGTTGAAATATATTGCGCGCGTGGCAGAGCTTGCGTAGCGAGCCAGCGTCACCGCGAACCCATCTCGTCGCGCTGCTTCAGTAGGCACCAGCACGATGCGTCCCTGGCAATGCGCAACCAAGTCTTTTATCGGCGTCCAATAAGGCGAGAAGACCAGCACTTCGTCGCCCGGATTTACCGTCGACTGAAAGGCTCCAAACAAACCCTGCATGCCGCCGTTGACGACGACGACGTTTTCCACTTTAGCCGGGATGTGATTACGATTTTGGACCTTCTCGGCAATAGCTTGTCGCAACTCGAGGACGCCGGAAGAAGGAGCGTAACGCGTCTTATTCTCTTTCAAAGCGCTGGTGACAGCGTCTTTGATGTAATCCGGCGTTGGGCGGTAAGGCTCGCCACCTTCGAATTGATAAACCTGGGCGCCCTGAGCGCGCAGCTCCATGACGCGATTACGAATGTTGACGATGTCTGAGAAACCAACCTCATCAAAGCGCGCGGCGAGGCGAAACCCTGCGGCCGTTGCAAGCATGTTGTCTTATGAAACCTCCGAGTGGCAGGACGTGATTAACGGGCGATTATACCTGCCGTCGATGGAAGGGTCTATCGCAGCCGCATCCTTTCGCTTTGAGCCCGTTAAAGACGACGTTCAGCAACGCCAGTTAAAGCGAAACTTTTAACGAAGTGACTTAACTGACCAGACTTAAATCGTTGACACGTAAACCATCCGTGGTTACTATCGCTCGCGAAGAAATTGGCGACGCCCAACTCGATGAGGCGTCATCTCCTTGGCCACAGACAGTCCGGACCGATGGCTTCAGTTATCCCTGAAAAGCTGTTCTTCAAAATCGGCGAAGTCTGCGAATTAGCCGGTGTCCAGGCGCATGTGCTGCGCTACTGGGAAACCGAATTCCCGACGCTGGCGCCCCAGAAGAACCGCGCAGGCCAGCGCACCTACCGCCGTCGCGATGTGGAAATGGCCTTGCGGATCAAGGAACTGCTCTACGACGAGCAATACACCATAGCAGGAGCAAAAAAGAAGTTGGCAAATGAATTACGTGGCGGCTCGATTCGCGAAGCAGATGCGGCGCCGGCTGCGAAACCTGCCGTGCGCAGTTTGAAACCACCTCCGTCATTAGCGGGCAGATTTGCTTCAACACCTGCCGTCGCGGAAGGCGAATCAGAAGTTCCGCAGAACTTCAGGCCGACCGGCGAACAAAAGAATGCCCTGCGACAAATCGCCACTGAGCTGCGGGAGATTTTGGACTTGCTGGACGAAAGCGATCGCGATGCCAAGACTAGGAGCGCCAGCTCACCAAAGTAACTTCACGTGCGGTTTGACAGTCTCGATTTTCGAGTCATACTAAAAATGTTGACGGGACGTGGCGCAGCCTGGTAGCGCGCACGCTTGGGGTGCGTGAGGTCGCTGGTTCGAATCCAGTCGTCCCGACCATATCAAATCAGTAGCATGAGCTGGTTAGGAGCCGCCATCAATTGGCGGCTCTTTTTTGCCTAAGGCACTCCCCCGCGACTCACACCAGGAATACACGTGTACGGCGACGAGACGGCCGTCAGCGTTTTCGATCTCTTTACGCACGTTTCTTGCTGCTCATAAGTTATGTCGTCCTACGGTAAGCAAAGCGCTAAGCAAAGGCTCTGGGCGATCAGAGTTCTGATTTGATGTGCGGCTCGGGATTTGCTGATTTCGTCCGCAAGCCGAGTTACGCGAGCGGCAGTTCGAACGCGCTTGAGACGAAAGGTAATACGATGGACCAAACCACGGATACTGAAAATCATGAAGGTACTTCACATGCAGCTTCCATGGCTCCCATCAAGAATGGGAAACCCGCAATAGGAGAAGACAGTCCCCAGATTGATGATCAGGGAACAGATCAAGAGGAGGCTTCTCAAATTCTACGCGATCTTCGCGATAAGGCATTTGACGGAAGCGACGAAAAACTAGCCCTGGCGCTAGGTCGACCAGCCGAAGAGATAGAAAAGTGGACCAGGGGCGAGGGAACGATCGATGGCGATGTGGTCTTAAAGGCTAAAGTTATGGCGACCGAACGCGAGTGAGAACGGCATAGCGGTTTGGCGCTCGATCTAAAACTGACTGTCTAGTTTGTCATGTATCTGATCCAGCTACTTCTGCCGCTGCACGATAACGAGAAACAATCTTTTCCGGTCGGACACTTCAACACAGTCCGTACTGAACTGACGCGTCGGTTTGGTGGAGTGACCGCCTTTCTTCGCGCTCCCGCACAAGGCCTATGGGAAGAAGACGAAAAGATTGATCATGCCGACGTAGTCATGTTCGAGGTTATGACCGCCCATCTCGAAAACGATTGGTGGCGCGAATATCGAATTCACTTGGAGCACGTGTTCAAGCAGAAAGAAATTCTCATTTGGGCCACCAGTGTGACGAAGCTCTAACATCTCTTTCCTCGCCCTCTCGAAAGACATACCCATCCTTGGCACCGTTTTTGCAACTGCACTGCTTGTTGTCACTAATCTGTTTGATTTAGATGCGCAGGTTAGAGGTCGAAAGGTTTCATCGCGAAACCGTTAACTTTGAACGAACATATAACAGGGGGAAAAGACATGGCAGACGAAAGACAAGGTGGCGGCCAGCAAGGCGGCCAGGGCGGTCAACAAGGTGGCCAAGGCGGCCAACAGGGCGGCCAAGGTGGACAACAAGGTGGCCAGGGCGGTCAGCAGGGCGGAGGCCAGGGTGGTCAGCAAGGCGGCCAGGGTGGTCAACAAGGCGGCGGCCAGGGTGGTCAACAAGGCGGCGGTGGCCAGCGGTAATCAATGAACGAGCTCGCGGTGAGCCATCATTGCTTACCGCGAGCTGTCCAGAAAACGAATACTTATTCATTTAGTGAAAAAGGCTCTCCGTCCTGGACGGAAAGCCTTTTTATTTCTCAGCTCCTGGACCCGCTTCACATCTTTCGCGTGTTTGAAGTTGCAACCTTGGTTTTGGCCGGCGGAGTTGTCGCGGGTTTGGATCCGCCATTAACCTTGGTTGACGGACTTGTCGTCGTCGTGGTGTTTGCTTTGGTCGCGGTAGTCGATTTGACGGCGGTGTTGCTGTTAGCAGATCCACTATCAATAAATCCACCTGCGAGATCCAGCACGCACATTGCAGAGAATTCCGGATGCGATCCGCACGAGATGCCGGCCACGTTGTAATCCGTGCTCAAAAGTCTGCGACGATGACCACGACTGGGAACGCCGTCATCGATGAGCCACGTCAAGATTCTTTCGCGCGCCGAATCATCACCGTAAGTAATATTCTCTCCGATACCGCCTTGCCACGAGCCGAATGGTTTCACTCTCTCCTCGATGAAAGTATTGTCGCTACCCTTATGGCCGAGGCCTCCCCTTGAGCTTTGATCCTTCACGTGCGACTGGGCCGCGAGATACAGTCCCTGCGAAAAACTTAGCGGCGGCAACGGCTTTACGCTTTGCAAAAATTTGATGGCGTCTTCGACTGCGGGCCAACCCTCTTCAGTTACCAACGCTGGATGGCCGGTGCGCCGGTATTCCTTTCCGCTGAACATCGGCTTAAGTTTTTCCAAATAAGACGCGTAGACCTGCGGATGCGCGCGCGCATCATTGATTTCGTTCAGGAGAGCGCTTTCGGATGCCGACAACGGATTAGTGGCACCGCCATTCGACTTAGTTTGCGCGTTTGCTGATCCGTTGAGGCCGACAACCCCGAACAACAGCGCGAGAAGGAGGAAAAACTGAAATTTCATAAGACTCCTGAGGGCGGACTGAAGTTTTATTTGAATCGTCGCCTTTTTCATAGCGCCGGCCGGGGGAATTCGCGCCTAAACTAGCCCATTCGGGTAGCTGAGTCAATTGATTCTAGACAGTACCATCCTAACCGTTTAGCATCTGAACTGACGGCGCGCCCCCGACCGAGCGTCCCCGTGATTCACCATGCCAGTGCGGCGGCCACCAGACGATCATAACCCGCGTATTGTTCGGCGCGTCCCGCAACCACCTCCACAAGTCATTCGCTATGAAGAGCCACGCCGGAATATCTGGCGACGTCTGCTGTGGTTTCTGACCCGCCCTTACATCGCGATTCCGGCGGTCGTGGTAATCGCTTTATGCGTGACGGTGCTGGTCTATTACTGGATCGTTTTTTCCTCTCGCATCGACAATTTGCTAAAGGGTGAAGTGTTCACCCGTTCCGCCGGCATCTATGCGGCGCCAAAACAGATTCGCGCGGGACAGAGTCTGTCGACTGAAAACCTGATCGATTATCTAAAACGCGCGGGATACGTCGAACGTGGCCAGCAAGCTGACACGGCGCGCGGCCGTTATGCAATCGATGGCTCGACCATCGAAGTTCAACCCGGCAACGACGCCAAGGTCGATTATGCGCAGGCGTTCGAAGCGCTCCGTATCCAATTCTCGCGTGATGGAAAATCCATCGCCTCAGTAACTAACAAAGACACCGGCGCGCATCTTGAGCGCGCGCAGCTTGAACCCGAGTTGATCAGTTCTGTGACGGGGCGTGAACGCGCCAAGCGTCGCGTGATCGGCTTCAACGACATACCGCCGAGCCTGGTTGACGCAATCGTGGTCACCGAAGACCGCGCATTCTTTCAACACTACGGCGTGAACGTCCGCGGCATTCTGCGGGCGTTGCTGCGGCGATACGATTCCGATCCAAATTCTCCTATCGCGCGACAGGGCGGCTCCAGCATCACGCAGCAGCTCGTGAAAAACCTGTGGCTCTCACCTGAGTACTCGCTGAAAAGAAAAGTCGCCGAAGCCTACATGTCGGTGATTCTCGAGACGCGGCTTTCGAAGCAGCAAATCTTTGCGCTCTACTGCAATCAGGTTTATCTGGGGCAGCAGGCGGGATTTTCGATCAACGGATTCGGCGAAGCCTCGACCGCTTACTTCAATAAGGACGTCACCTCGCTCAATCTTCAAGAGTCCGCATTTCTGGCAGGTTTGATTCGCAGTCCGAACCGTTACAACCCCTATCACGATTTAGAAACGGCGCGAGCCCGTCGCAATCAGGTGCTTGAGTCGATGGCTGAGACCGGCACGGTGACGCAAGCGGACGCGCAAACTGCCGAGGCCAGCGAGTTGAAGATTGCACCGACGAAAGGCCGCATAGACATTTCCGACGCGCCCTATTTTGCCGATTATGTGCAGAACCAGCTGAGCGATGTGATCACCGGCGAGGGCGCCGACCACCTGCGCATTTACACGACCATCGACATGGATTTGCAGCGCGCCGCTTACTCGGCCGTCACGAATCAGCTCGCGGCGCTCGACAAGATCGAAGCTAAGCGAGTGCCCGAAGGAACAGTGCAAGCATCCCTCGTGGCAATGAACGCGCAGACGGGTGAAATTGTCGCGATGGTTGGGGGGCGCGACTACTCGAAGAGTCAACTGAATCGCGTGGAAGCGTTGCGACAGCCGGGTTCGGCCTTCAAGCCATTCGTCTACGCGACTGCGCTGAACACTGCTTACGATCCAGTCCCGCGCGTGATCACGCCGGCGACGGTATTCAAAGATGAGCCGAAGACTTTTACGTATGACGGACAGGAGTACTCGCCGGGCAACATGGGCGACAAGTACTCGATGCAGCCGGTGACCCTGCGCGACGCAATGGTCCACAGCCTGAACGTCGTCACGGTTGATGTCGCCATGGAAGTGACGATCGGCCGCGTGATGAGTCTGGCGGCGAAGGCAGGTTTGCCGCGGGTACCGCGCGCGTACCCGGCGATGGCGTTGGGAACTGCGGAAGCTACTCCTCTGCAAATAGCGTCCGCCTACACGGCTTTCGCGTCGAACGGGATGCGGACTGCTCCGATTGCCATCAATCGCATCACGACTGGGACTGGATCAACGTTGGCACAACCTACCGCTCAGAAGAACGAGGTGGTGCGCCCCGAAGTCGCTTACGTGATGACCTCTTTCATGAAAGATGTCGTCAATCGTGGCACCGCGGCGCCGGTGCGAGCGCGCGGTTTTAAATGGAACGTTGCCGGAAAAACCGGGACATCGCGCGATGGATGGTTCGCAGGTTACACGCCGCACCTGGTCTGTGTGGTTTGGGTTGGGTTTGACGACGGATCGCAGTTGGGCTTGACGGGCGCCGCATCGGCTCTGCCGATTTGGGCGGACTTCATGAACGCGGCCCTCACCAACCATCCCGAGTGGACCGGCGATTGGCAAGTGCCGGGCGGAATTCAGCAGGAGGAAATCGATCCGGCCACAGGCCTTTTGGCGAAAGCCGACAGCGCCAACAAGCGGACAGAACTATTCATAAACGGCACAGCGCCAGGTTCGGAAGGCGCCGCGCCGAATGAAGACATGGCGGATCAGACGACTGACGGAACTGAACAAGAAACGCCTCAGACCGAACCGGCGAGCTTGCCGCCCGAGCTGCCACCTGAACCACCGAAGACCAAGCCCACGCCGAAGTCGAAGGAAGTTTACGACGATGACTCGCCAACGAAACTTCAGGGAACGATCACCCTCGATATCGATCCGACCACCGGATTGATTGCAGTCGACAGTTGTCCGGTGATCCGCACTAAGACTTTTATCATTGGGCAAGAGCCGAAGAAATACTGCGGGCCTGAGTATCACACCAGGAAACCCAAGCCTTGAACCACATCGTTTTGCTTCGCGCTAAGTCTTCGGGACCATTAGCAGAAGCAAGAGCATGATTCCGCCCACAGTGCCGGCGGAAATGATCTGGTTATTCCGTGGGTTATGCCGCTTGCCGAAAAGATCTTTCGAACCATAATCTCCGCGCACGCTTTTGACCTCGGAATAGTACCAGTGGACCTTCTGGTTCAGATCTATTTCGCGGATTTCGAATTCGTTGTCGGCGATGCACGAGATCTGTCCATGATAACTTGCGCCACTCATGGTGTTGACGGTGATATCGTGGCCGACGCCGAGCTTGAAAACCTTCTCCCAAATCTTCTCGGCCGCATCAACGGTTGATGTTGTCGTTTGCGACTGAGATGGCGCACAGGTAACTAACAAGCACAACAGCATGACGAGAATTTTCAAGGGCCTGCCTCCTGTAAAGTGAGTCCGCAATCAGCCGAGACATATGCATCGTTAGATCCCCTGCTGGAGAAAACAAAAACGGGCGAATTTCGCCTGAATCAAGTGAGGAACGCTGCCGCACGTCATTCTCAGTGCAGCGAATGAGTGACACCTGTGGGATGTTGGCGGGCTCTGAAGCCCGAGGTTAATCGTGCTTCGCCAGGGCGGCGTGCAGTGTCTCAACCGCCAGCGCTGCCGCATGGTGTTTTCGCGTTGGGAGTCCGCCGACGGCTTTGACGATTTGATCTCTGGTTAGAGCGTGGGCTGCTTCGACGGTCATACCCGCGATCGATTCTGCTAGTGCCGAGCCGCAGGCCAGCGTCGGCGGACAACCGTACGCCAGGAATCGTGCGGCCTCGATGCGTCCATCGCGAATGCGCAGACTGAGACGGAGGCGATCACCGCAGACGGGATTTGTTTCTTCAGCGATAGCGGTCGCGTCTGGCAGCTCGCCCACATTGCGAGGATGAGCGATGTGATCCTTGAATGTTTCGGAGTAGGACATTGGGGGTGCGACCGTGATTTGGTCAGTACCGTCCGCGTCAGCGGATGGATCCCAAGGGAACGTCACGGTTGAGATTCTGACCCATCTGCTCACGCAGATGGTACTGACTCCATTCTCGCGGCTGCCGATTTTCGTCCGAGCGGTGACAACGCACGCAAAGATTCAACTGCTTTCGCCAACCCCGCGACTGCGTACTCCACGTCTTCATCCGTGTTGTCTTTGCCAAAGCTGAAGCGAATCGCCCCGCGCGCGCGTTCATCATCTAATCCAAGCGCGCGAATCACCGGCGACGGTTCCAGCGTTCCCGATGAGCACGCTGAACCAGTCGAGACAGCAATGCCTTGCAGATCGAGATGAATCAGCAGGCCTTCACCCTCGATGAAGCGAAACGAAATGTTCGAAATGTGCGGCAGACGCTGTTCGCGATGACCGTTGCAGACAATATCGTTAATTCGTTTCGCGACTTCTGCTTCAAATCGATCTCTGAGCCGGCGCACGTGCTGGTTGCGGTCGAGCATCTCCTCCTGCGCGAGTTCGGCTGCGGCTCCGAATCCGACAATGTTGGCGACCGATTCGGTGCCCGCTCGTCTCTCGCGCTCCTGGTGACCGCCGACCTGTTGAGGATGCAGGCGAACGCCGCGGCGAATGAACAAGGCGCCGCTTCCTTTCGGCCCGTAGAGCTTGTGGGCTGACAGCGTTAGCAAATCACAGCCAAGCGATTCGACTTCGATCGGAAGGCGGCCCGCTGCCTGAACAGCATCAACGTGAAACCGCAGCTGACGATTACCTCCGTCACGCATTTCCCGAACCAGCGCGCCGATTTCAGCCGCCGGTTGAATCGTGCCAATCTCGTTGTTGGCGAGCATCACACTGATTAGCGTTGTGTCAGTACGGACAGCAGCTCGCACATCTTCAAGGCGCACGATGCCGTCGTCATAGACCGGCAGACGCGTGACCTCCCACCCTTGCTTCTCAAACTCTTCGATGGGCCCGCGCACCGATGGATGCTCGATCGCAGAGGTAATGATGTGCCGGCCGCGCGCTCCGGCTTCGCAAACTCCGCGAATCGCGAGGTTGTTTGCTTCTGTTCCACCTGAAGTGAAAACGATTTCGTTTGCGCGCGCGCCGATGAGTGCGGCGACCTGCCGCCGCGCCTTGTCTACCGCGGCGCGTGCCTGTTGGCCGAACAAGTGCACGCTGGACGCGTTGCCGTAGCTTTCAGTGAGATAAGGCATCAGCGCCGCCAGCACACGAGGGTCCACAGGCGTGGTGGCGCAATGATCGAGATAGACTTTACGCATGAAAAGCAGTCAGTTGTCAGTCGCCGTTGTCAGTTGAAATCTGCCGCGCAGGGAGGCCAAGCGACTGATAACTGACGACCAACAAATGACGTCCTTGCAACTGACCCTTATCTTATCGCATCAGAACACGTAATTCAGCGGACGTAGCGCTGGAAAGCCGCAGAAACTCACACATTGTTAGAGCTTGACGCGCAGTGTTAGCATTCATTCGAAGCGGGGCCGTGACGGGTTCCGAATAAGTCTCTCCCTTTCAGATCGCCGGAATGCCGGGATGGAAGGTTCACCCTAATGAAAAAGCAGACAGTTTTCCTCAGTTTGATGTTGGTAGCGCTAATGGCTGGGCTGCCCGTGTTTTCGATTTCGGTCGCCGCGCAAGATGCGCAAACGCAAACCCAAGCCAGTGCGCTGATGCGCGGCTATCGTGCGGGTTACTCTGACGGTTATCCGTTGGGGATGCGCGATGCGGCAAACCGGGCCGACAAGAATTCTCATTCAAAGCCGGAATACCAACAGGCAGATCGGGCGTACTCGCCCAACTTCGGCAGCCTGGATGAATACAAGAGCGGTTATCAACAGGGATTCGAAGTTGGCTACAACGATGGTTTCGATCACCGCAATTTTGATTCGAGCATCCCGGCTGACTTGAAAGTGCGCGAGCCAAGTAATGACGACTCGCAGGCGCCGGTGATGACGAATGCGAACCGGCCCGCTGACAACAACTCAAGTGCTGCGGACAACAGCCCGAACACCGCTGACAACACCAATCCGACAACCAACACTTCAAACGTGGTACTGATCCCGCACGACACAGTTATGCGAGTTGAGCTGTTGTCGAATCTTTCGACCGACGCATCGCGGCAGGGCGATCGATTTGAGGCGAAGGTGCTTGAACCGAAGGACTCCGAAGGTGCGACGCTGGCGGGCACAGTCACGCACGTGCAGCGACCGGGAAGAGTGAAGGGAACTGCTGAGCTGCAACTGACTTTCAATGAAATCCATTTCGTGGATGGCCGTTCGGCCAAGATGAGCGCGCAAGTAATCGAAGTGCTGCAGACGGGGACCAGCGACGGCGTCGGCAAGGTTGATTCTGAAGGCGGCGTGCAGGGAAAAGACTCGACCAGGAATGACGTGAAGAAAGTCGGCATTGGTGCCGGCGTGGGCGCGGTAATCGGCGCAATCTTTGGCGGCGGCAGCGGCGCCGCAGTAGGCGCAACGATCGGCGCAGGCGTAGGCACTGCGGGCGTGCTGCGCGAACGCGGCAAGGACATCTACCTCTATCAAGGACAGCAAATGAGGATTCGCACCGCAGGCAACGCGGAAATCCAATAGCCGAAAAACCAGTTTCGAGTTTCGAGTTTAGAGTTTCGAGTCCGCGCACGGAACTCGTAACCCGAAACTCGAAACTCGAAACTGATGCCCATCATCACTCTCCTAACCGATTTCGGCAGCTCTGATTACTTCGTCGGCGCCATGAAAGGTGTCATCCTTTCGATCAATCCTAACGCGACAATCGTCGACATCACTCACGAAATTCCACCCCAGGATATCGAGACTGCCGCTTTCAATCTGTTGAGTTGTTATCCCCAGTTTCCGGCGGGGACCATTCACGTCGCGGTGGTCGATCCCGGCGTTGGCTCAGATCGACGCGCGATTGTGGTTGAGTGTGCAGATCAATTCTTTGTTGGGCCGGACAATGGTCTGTTTAGTTGGATTGTCGAACGCGAAACGGATTCGACCGCTACCCACGTTACCAGTCAAAAGTTCTTGCGAAAGCCACTCAGCAACACCTTCCATGGTCGCGACATCTTCGCGCCTGTCGCAGCCGCGTTGTCTTCAGGTCATAAGCCGGAAGAGTTTGGGCCGGAACTGGCCGACATGGTGCAGCTTGATTCCCTGGAACCCACAGTGACAGACGCGAATACCATCAAAGGCCGGATCATTCATATCGATCGCTTTGGCAACTGCGTCACAAATTTCACGCGCCGGACACTCGCATCGCGCAGCGGTCCGACATCCTGGCGGATTAGCATTAGCGATCGGGAAATTACGTCATTCCGCGACTTCTTTGCAGAGTCCGAAGCCAGCGAACTGTTCGCGATCTCCGGCAGCGCGGGCTTCATCGAAATCTGTGTGCGCAATGGTTCCGCCGCAAAACTTCTGAGTGTTCAGCGCGGCGAAAGCGTGCAATTGCGGGGCAGCGCTCTGCAGGAAATTCGCGCGCGCACGATGTGACAATCGTCGCAGGCTGCTCGCTTGTCACTCCCTAACTGCTCTGCTATCTTCGACTTTAATTCAAACTCTGAAGGACAAAACCATGGACAAAGCGAAGCAAGGCGGCGCAGCGAGCGCAGTCGCAACGGGACTGCGTGGCGTGGTGGCCGCGTCCTCATCGATTGGCGACGTTGACGGCGAAAAAGGTGAGTTGATTTATCAAGGCGTGAACATTCACGACCTCGCGACGCAATCTACCTTTGAAGAAGTCGTCTTCCTGCTGTGGAACGGCCGCCTGCCGAAACGTGCTGAGCTGGACGAGTTGAAGCAAACCCTGGCCGCCTCGTACGAACTTCCTGGTGAGATCGTTGAACTGATCAAGGGAATGGCAGAGCGAGTTCCCCGGACTGCTGATCCGATGGATCGGCTGCGCACGATCGTTTCCGGGATGGCCATGTTTGATGAGGAAGCGCGCGACCTTTCGCGCGAAGCCAGCATCAGAGTCGCCACGCGCTTAACTGCCCGGTTCCCGGTGATCGTGGCGGCAATCGATCGGGCCCGCAATGGGAAACAGATCATTCAACCGAAACCCGATCTCAACATCGCTACTAATTTTCTTTACATGCTAAAGGGCGAGATGCCTGACGAGTTCGATGCGCACGTGCTCGATGTCGCGCTGATTCTTCAGGCCGATCATGAACTGAACGCTTCGACCTTTACCGCGCGAGTCGTGGCGGGAACCCTGGCCGATATGTACAGCTGTGTCACCGCGGCGCTGGGCGCTTTGTCCGGACCCCTGCACGGCGGGGCGAACACAGCGATCATGAAAATCCTGCTTGAGATCGACGATGTGAATAAAGTTGAAGGCTACGTGAAGGACGCGCTCGCGAAAAAGAAAAAGATCATGGGGTTTGGGCACGCCGTGTACAAGACGGAAGATCCGCGCGCAACTCACCTGCGTCGGTTTTCGAAAGAGATGGGAGAGCGGAAGGGCAACACGAAGTGGTACGACATCACGGCGAAGCTGGAAGAGATTATGAAGCGCGAGAAGAACCTGCTGCCCAACGTCGATGCGTATTCAGCTTCGACCTACTACATGATGGGAATTCCGCTGGAGCTCTACACCCCAATTTTCGCCGTCAGCCGCATCAGTGGCTGGACCGCACACATCCTCGAGCAGTACGCGGACAATAAGTT
>DATNEI010000134.1:0-5764 GCA_035606795.1 Pyrinomonadaceae bacterium | reverse complement strand
TTAAGTCTTGCGTCCGTACGTACATCACGGCGCTGGTACTCTTAAGCCCGGTTCCGCGACTATTGAAACTAATTTCCCCACCAAGTGCGGCCTGGGCCGTAACTGCAGTGACGTCGAAAGTTTTTACCGGTGCATTAGCGGGACACGTCGCATACGTCACGTTTGTGCCTGGTCCGATAGCGTTGTTCGGCAATGCGGCCAACTTGTTTGCAACCGCCGTCGGATCGTAAGAGCGGAAGAGCCCCCACATGCCGTTCGAGATGCCAAACTCGTCCATGCTCGGGCTGTAGAAGTAGTCGACACAATTCTTTTGCGACATACCGTCCGGACACTTGCGTGCGATCGTTGGCGCCGACGAAGATGGAACCTTGAACAGAAATTCGAAGTGTTCCGAGAGACCCATTGCCTGAGCGCTCCGATAGCCTGAATTCTGCCACGACGGTTCAGCGAACCACGTTGGACCAGCGAAGTCGAACTGGTGCGCGAATACGTGTGCACCGACGAGCGTGCGAACCTGAACGTTATCGCCCTGATACGCGCGCATCAACGGTGTAAACGGATCGCCATTCGGCTGCGCGTTGGAGGCTTGCTTCAACGAAGAGTCGAACGCGTAAGACATGTCGTTCGCGATCCCGACGCGCCACGCGATCGGCGCGTTCCGGTAATTAACTGTCTGCGTGCCCGGAGGGGCGTTAGCCGTACCGGTCGAGATCAAATTCGGCGCTGATACGGTCTGGTTTCCTGAAGGCGCGTTGATCGCGTAGGCCGGATCCATCCATCCCTTCCTGGGATTTGGATCTTCCTTCACCTTCGGCGGATTTGTTCCCGCGATCGTGGCCCATGCATACGCGAGCTGGAGATCCTGGAATTCCAGCATGAACTCTCGGTAGCTCACGTTTTGGTTTTGCGGGTTTGTCGTCAGCACGTCGACTTTCCAACTGGTTGGGCCACCGTCCGAACGAATCGGAGGTTGAGTCGCAGGACGGCCCATGATATTGCCGGTCTCGGGATCGCGCCAACTGGCGCCCGCTGGTTCAATGAGCAGTCCGGCATACAGACCCGCCTGTTGGTGTGTCGATGGTCCGAAGTGATCGTGCGTGAAAACGGTGCGCATCGTACGGTCAGTGCCGGAATCGTCCACTAACGGATCGATATACCAACGTTGAATCGTGGTTTGCGCGCCGAGCCAGCTTTGACATACCAGGCGCGAGTTTAGTGTCCAATTATGAGGACAAGGCTGACACCGCGGATCGCTTGGATTGGCCGAGCAATTCAGAATGTCCGTTGGCGGCGGCTTCGGTGCGCCGAGCATTTGCGGTGCACCGTTAACCAGCAAACCACCGGCCTTGTTAATCGCAGCGATCTGGTCCTGCACGTCCTCAGGGCTAAAGGTTCCGTCTTCGTAGTTGAAACCATTGCCTGCGCCATCAGACGAAGTCACGTCAAACTTAACAAGGTGGATGTGCTGGCCGATGATGTCCGTTGGTGTGCGCACCTGAAAATCGTCGACCGCGTAATAGTTCGGCACGAGGTTGGTGTGCCAGTACTCGATGATGTCGCCACTGTTGCCGCGGAAGAAAAGCGGCTCCGGTGGACGCGAGCCGGCCGGTGCATTTACAGGATTGAAGTTAAGTGTCGGCTGCACATCTTTCCACAGCGAGAGCATACGTTGCTGCGGGAAGTGCCAGCGCTTCGTGTTGAATGCGACGTCGAGTTGAAACGCCGCGGCCTGGTAAACGCGCTTGGTGCCAACTGGTTTTCCCTGGTCATCCACGGCTGGATCGGCGAACGGCGCTCCGGGCTGCGGACCATTCGGCAGTCCATTCACGATGAAACCAAACGGATTTGCCCCACTACAATCGGCCGCCGAACCATCCGGCAGCGATGTTTTATGACAACGATGTTTGAAGAAGTCGATTGCTGCTTTCTCGACAAGCGTGCCATCTTCAGGCAGGCCGATTGCCGTCAGAGTATCGACGTCTTTACTCCAGTCAAACTGATCGTGACTTTCGTACGAGACTGAGCCACCGGCAACGACGTGTCGCGGCAAGCCTCCATCGAGAAAGCCACCGGAACCGTCAGGCGCGAAATCAAACGGGGGATGCGGCGCGCGGGCGCCAGCGATGCCGGGAATGTAGTACGGATAACCCGGATTCACCAGAGCATTGCTCAGGGACGGTTGAAATTGTCCAGTCATCGTCGTGCCATTGAAGGAGCTGTTGATGACTGTACCGTTCAATTGCTGTCCGTCCGTGCAATTGCCAATCACGTTCAGCCCGTTGATCTTGTTACCGCTGCAGGTTCCACCGATAACAACCTGACCACCGACTGTGATCTGCTGGCCATTTACCTTGACGTTGTGTTGAATCTGCGCGTAGCCAGGCAACGGAGCCATTGGCAGCGTCGGCATCGGCACGATCGCCGGCGTCGGACTTCCACCCGTGATTTCGCCGTCCGGCAAAGCTCTGGATCCGGGAACGACCTGGCCATTGCTAAGAACGTAGGTGCCTTCCTCAAACGTGTCGTGCGTGCGCCACATGGCCCACATGCCCGCGGCAAAGTGCGGATAGAAGTGACAGTGGAAGATTGAATCGCCTACAACTTTGTTTCGGTTACCACTGCCGTTGTACGTGATCTCGAGTGTGTAGCTGGCGCCCGGGCTGATCATCTGACTGTCGAGATAACTTGACTCATCGCTGTTCGGCGACTGCAGCCACTGATGCGCGTGTTGGTGATGCACGTGCGTTACGTCGCGACCGCCGTGAAGAATTCTGAACTTAACGTGGTCGTTGATGTAACTGTGGAAGACGTTCGAAGGATCGTCGGGGAAGAATGCCGCCGTGGCCTTCGGGAGCGGCGCCATTGTGTACGGGAAACCGCTACTTGGTGTCTTTGTCCCCCCGCAATTTGGCTGGGTCTGGAAGTCCACAGTGGTTTTGCAAGGCGTCGCAGTCGTACTGGAATTCGCCGGTTTATCAACCAGCATTGCCGGATCACCTAAAGACCACGCGCTCAGGAAAAACTCCTCAAATTTGCAATCGACGCAGTCGCCCATCGGACCGACGCCGATTCGGTTGGCGTAAACTTCAGCGCCGATTCCGCCCGATCCGTAGTTGATGGCAAATGCATCATCGCCAGCCTCTGATACGTTCGCCATGCTTGGTGGATCTGCTTTAATTGTCCCGTCAGCGCTGATATTCCCGAAGACAGGGAAGGCCTGATTCACAACCGGAATCAAGCCGCCATGATAGATCGTAGTGATCTCTCGATACGGCTGTTTTCGATCCGGTGCGGCAGGGTTCGCGCAGAAGTCTGGATCGGGAACTCCGCCGCGGAGATTTGGATTGTTCTCCGCGTTGCACGGCGGCTCGGGATTATTTACACCCGTCGTGCCTGGAAATCTTCCCGCATTCGGACCCGTGATGATGGCCGTCAGATCACTGTAGATGATCTCGTTGTTGGCGTTGAGCATCTTCAGGATCGGAGTGCCCGTGCCATCGACGGAGTTGTAGTTA
This sequence comes from Pyrinomonadaceae bacterium, assembly GCA_035606795.1. GTDB lineage: Bacteria > Acidobacteriota > Blastocatellia > Pyrinomonadales > Pyrinomonadaceae > UBA11740. The sequence goes on along the minus strand of DATNEI010000134.1, from coordinate 2,249 downwards.
ATGAGCGGGTGATTGTCCTGGCTGTTAAGAGTACCGCTCGGAGTCTTGATGACCGGCACCGGCGGTTTTCCCGTAATCGTAAATGTGCAGTTGCTCGAGCCCCCCGAGCAGGTTAGTGTGTTGCCCCCGAGGTTGGTCGTGCTGTAGGTGGCACTCGCCAGCTCCGTAGCCGTAACCTGGCTGCGATACCATTCAGCACCCGCTGGTTGCACATTGAGCGCTCCAAACAGTCCCCTCGTAAGTTGTATACCCTGCGTGGTCGTGTCGCCCATCGTGTAAAGCAGGAACGTGCCTTCGTTTTTGGCGAAGAGCGTGTACGTTTGCGTGTTGGGCGGCATGTTCGGCGGAACCGGGGAGACACTGGCTAAACTGGAATTGTTTTTGCCGACGAATGAGCCGTCGTCGCCCGGGCCGGTGACCCATTCCTGGCCCTGAATATGAAGCGACACCTCAGTCGTGCCGGTTCGTGCGAATTTCGCTTGGGCACCGCTGAAATTAGCCGCCGGTATTGCGTTGGTGAAAGTGATCGTCAGACAGTCGCCGACGTTCGCGCGCAGCACGAGTGGGCGCGGTCTTTTACCTGGACGCAGTTGAATTTGATTTCCGGTCTGAACGGTGTCGCGCTTCAGTGCGAAGATGAGCCCATCCGGAATGGTGGCGCCCAGCCGGTTCAACATGATCGGCTGCGGCATCGCCACGACACTCGCTGTGATCACGCGCTTGCACTGTGCCGGCGTGGCCTGCGGTTTGGCGGCGGGCACGGCTTCAGTTGGCTGATCAGTTTTCGCGCTGTCGTCGGCGCTTTTAGGTTGAACAGGTTGTGTAGATTCGTTTGGTTTGGCTACAGGATTAGCAGCGGGCTCGCTGACAGAGCTGGAGCGGGGTTGAGTAGCGTTGACTGGTTCGATAGGTTTCTCGTCGCTTGTTACCTTAGCAGTCTGGCCGATTGCCAAACCGCAAAGCACGATGATGAGCACGAGCAAGCCAATCAGGTTGGACAAGACACCTTTGCGGCGTAGCATGGTCTGCTTCTCCTTTAATTACGCTGAGTGAGCATCAATGGTAGATGGATCGAGCAACGTTACAATCGCGAGGCTAACTGGAAAAAATCAATTAGTTCGGAAGTCTGACTATTTGCAGACGTGAGAATCTTTTGCGAGCTTTTGAAACTGACCCTTTGGCGCGATTGAGGGTAGTGCTTTAGGCGGGTAAAGTCAATAAAATTCGTGTCCCACAATTCGAGTTTGTTATCCACAGATTACGCAGAAAGTTTTTATGACATCTCGGTAAGCTGTGCATGATCACTTACGAGCTGCCGTGTCGGTGATTACCTTCATCAGGACGGTCGGTGAGGAGAGTCCATAAGTTCTGGTCCAGACGTCGGCGGGGTCATTGCCGATGAGAACCATCGAGGTGTGTTCGTTCTTGTTGCCGACGCCTGCCCCGAGGCGCTGGAGCAGTGAATCGATTTCGGTTTTGTCTCCCGTGACGAAAGTCCAGCCGGGGCCTGCCTTAAATTTGGCCGCGAAGTCTCGTAGACGCTCAGGCGTGTCAACGGTCGGGTCTACACTGACCGAGATCAGCTTTACGTTCGACTGCGACTGTTCCAGTTCAGTTTGAACACGACGAAATGTGGCAGTCAGCACCGGACAAACAGTTGTACAGGTGGTGAAGATGAAGTTTATGGCAACGTTCTGACCTTTGATGAGGTCGCTGTAGAAGTTCAACGCCTTACCGTTTTGATCCAACACCCTTACATTCGGAATTTGCATTGACGAAAACGAGTAATTTTCGGTTTTTGTCTCAGCGGGGGTGGGCGAAGGCTGTGGCGTTGGCGCGGGAGTGTCAGGCCTGAGCGTCATGCCGCACTTCGGGCAGCGACCAGGTTTCTTTGACTTGAAGTCCGGATGCATCGGACACGAGTAGGTTACGGACTGCGGTTGCTTTGGTTTGGTTTGAGCGGTGACTACGCCGGACGCCGGCAGTGAGAACGCGATTGCTCCAGCAACCATGAGAACTGTAAAAAACGTTTTAAGTAACATCTGGTTTTGTAATTCCTATTTCAGTTTTCTCTGCGACTCGGCTTTGCACACAAAGTCCGGATGCCGCTTGGATCGGGTCAGTACAGGGAGCGGTAGCGACCTGGTCAAACCAACGGAATCAAGAATCATTAGGAATATCGCATGCTGATCATTGACCAGGTCGCTACCGCTCCCTGTACTGACCCGATCCAACAATCATTTTTGACT
>DATNEI010000133.1:0-12237 GCA_035606795.1 Pyrinomonadaceae bacterium | reverse complement strand
GCCGGCCGTCGAGGCGATCTCAGTTGAGTTTCTGCCGGTAATGAGAATGGCGACGCGCTCGGCGCTAATCACTTCGTTCACGGCATTAAGCAAATACGTCTGCAACTCCGCGAAGTCAGCGAGAGCGCCGATTGAGTTGCTGATCTTCAGCAAAGTTGCGAGGTCCCGGCCGACGCGATCTGTCTTTGGGAGATTGGCAGCGATGTTTTCGGGGCGAAGATAGAGTGCGTCCTCCGCGCGCAGCCTCACTGTGGATCGCGTAATCAAATCGGCTTCCGTAATGAGCGAAGTGGGGTCCGCTTCCATCTCGTCGAGCAGAAACAGAAGCAGAAGATCGCCCAAGGCAATCTGGTCGCCATGCGCGAGTGTCCGTTCGTGAACCGGCACGCCGTTCACAAACGTGCCGTTGTAACTGTCGAGATCGACGATGGTGAACTGAGGAGCGCCGGCATCTTTGCCCGCGGTTCGCGCGCATCCTGCGCGCAGATCGCTGCCGGGCTGTTCTTTAGCTTCATCCGCCGCTTCCCGGGTGATAAGGCAATGCCGCCGCGAGACCGAAACATCGTTCAAGCGAATCGAATTCGAAGCGTCTCTTCCGATCGAAACCTCTTCAGTTTCCAAGCTGAACGTAGTGCCTTTGAGACTGCCGGATATGGCAATGAGGTGGGGCGACATGGCGGCGAGAGCATATCAGAAATGATAGGGGGACTATCAACGATGATATTGAAGGCTAGTGATTTCGTCCCGCCGCGCGCACAGTTGCTTACAAACCGACGCCGCTTCAAGCACTGAATTCGCCCGTAAGTCAAACCAGTACAAGTGAAAGACTGATTGGGATGAGTTCGCGCACTCTTGTGGCACAGCGCTAGCGAAGCAACTCGCTCAGTGCTGCGAAAGCGAAAATATTCAGTCCCAGCATTCAAGTAAAGCGCAGCAAATTGCCAGCTCTTGGCGATCAATGAAAGCCCATACGGGAGAGAAGGAGAAACAATGGCCGATTTTGGAAAGGGCGGAAAGAGAACTATTCGCACTCATGACGGTGCCGTTTTGGTAAGCATCAGCAACGGTGAGTATTTGGCATACAAACTCACGGTTCAGGGGGCCGTGCCTTTGTTTACGTTCGCTTGCAAACACACCTCTCGCAAATCGCAAAACGACTTTCCGGGACACCCCAAGGCGGTTTACGAATGGACTTGGAGCCATAACAGCGATGAATCCGACGCTCCAGACGATAACTACGGAGTCGCTATGCTGTTTATTTCGGCGCTTAAGTACACCTTATTCGTCGAACATCGTCGTCAGGACAACACCGTGATCAAAGTCCTTCAGGACATTGATTACGAGAGCAAAGAGCACGCCGACTCTTTCACCGAAATCTTGCGCGTGTTCATTAGCTAACTCTGCGGCGATCAAGTCGCTCGACCTCAGACCCTTAAACAAAGAAAGGATTACTATGCGCTCACCAAGGTTTATTTATTTTTCGGCGGTCTTGCTGTTAGCATTCGCGGCAACTTCAGTCTCGGCGCAAGTCCGCTCTTCGAATTGCGTTTCCCCGGTTGATTTTACCGCCTGGATAAACTGCAGATATGACGAAATTGCCGCCGCGCGAATCGATCAGCGCGGAAACACTCAACAAGTTGAGCTGCCCAGTATCGCTGAGAACACCACCTCGCTGGTTGATCAGAGCTCAGCTCCAGACCTGATGGGATTGGCGCTGGATCTTGCCGGATTGAATAAGGATTCAGATTCTGGCAAGGCAGCGATGGCCGCGACATTTTCGGCGTATGCACTGTACGCGCGCGGATTAAATCATGATGGCTTGGACCCGGCGTTTTATACGCGACATGCCAACCTCCGAAGGTTCTCGTTCACCATCGGCAGAGACGATGATGACAGTAAAGCCGGCACAAATGATTCGGCAACAATTCTTGGTGGGAAGATCCTTTTAATCAATCGAAGAGAAGTCACCCGTCGAGAGAACCTTGATGAACTCGACAAGGTATCTAAACGACTTAATGCTGCCACCCCTGATTTCCTCGCGACATCATCGGATGTTGAGGACTATATCTACAATCAGCTGGCGGCAAAACTTAATCTTCCCATGCCCCCCACGCCAGCGAGCAAGGCCGCCTTTATCAACGGTCCACTCAACGTCGGAAATTTCCCCGGCACGCTCGCCTTACTCGATACGAAGCAGCTGGATCAGATTGACAACATTATCATTCAGCGCATCAATTCTAAGGTTGATCTGGAAGATGAAAGTCTTAAGGCGTTTGAAACCATTCGCCGAAGACCTCAACTATCTTTCATCCTCCAATCCAAAATCCGGAAAGGGGCAGGGGTCGATGAATACCAGACGGGATTGACCTATGATTACGGTCTCTATCGCAGGTTGAATTTGACGCTTAACGGAACATTCAACTACCGCAACAGCCCACTAATTGGTGCGGACACACGGGGCGGCAAACTGGCCGCCGAAGCCAGATTCCAATTAACGCCAGACAAGAACCTCCTGGGGGGTACAGGCCCGTTCGTTTTCAGCATGTCGAGTTCCGCTGAGTGGCTGACAAAGACGAAGCCCACTTATGTAGGGCAGGCGAAGTTCACCATCCCAATTTACAGCGGAATCAATTTTCCGATCTCGGTGTCGTTTTCCAATGATAGCGGGCTGATAAAAGAGTCGAAGGTTCGTGGACAGTTCGGCTTCACCTTCGACTTGGCGAAGCTGCTGTTGCGAAAAGAATGACCGTCTCAGTTTCCAACCACCAGCAAGGAGAACACCATGGACAAACTAATTACTGCGCTCGCCCCCGTGTTCGCAGCGGGTCTCGCGATTCAGCAACTCGGAGAGATTCTCTCGCCGGTGATCGACAAGATTGCCGCAGACAACAAGAAGGTAATCCTTGGATTGATATCTCTTATTCTGGGCCTGGCGTTGGCCTTCATGGCGAACCTTCATGTCCTGCAAATTCTTGGCGTCACGCCAACTGCGGGAGTGAACATCGTGGATGGTGTCGTCACCGGTCTAATCATCAGCGGCGGAACCGAAGGCGTCAATTCCATCCTTAAGTTTCTGAAATACAAGAAGGAAGAAGTGAAGAACGATGCTGCGGCCGGGACCCCGGCGAATAAGACGAACGCAAATGCAGCCAACGTTGCCGTGCCGTCTGAAGCTGCGCTGAGTGCAATGGATAAGAAGTAAACCGAATCAGGCAAACCAACACACCAGAAAAAGGAGAAACTCACATGGCTAACGAAGTGAAACTTACCCGAGAGGAAGAGGCGGCACTCGGTCGTGTCGATGCTGTGGCATCGCCGACAAACTGTGCCCGGCATGAGGTGGCTAAAGCATTTAAATTGTAGATGAAGAGCGCCGCGGCGACGCTTTCATTAGCCGGCCATGAAACGCCTGACGCGGTCGGGGTGTGCCGTGTACCCGCCGGCGATAGGCAGCTTGCCACAAAGAGCTTTACAGCCGGCGCGAACTTGCTTAGGCTAGCGCCGCCTTTCCGGAGATGGAATAAAGACCAACGCACGACGGACCGAGCGGAACATTCCAATTGCGAGTTATGAATTCGGCACGCACGTTGAAACTCAGACAGGAGAACGCCCCATGAAAAAAACTTCACGACGCAGCTTTGGCAAACAACTAGGAACTGCGCTTGTTACCTTGCCACTCGTGTCCACTATTGTGGAAGCTGAAAATGATCAGAAACCATTGAGCCAACCAAAGCAAAAAGTCCAAGCCAAGATTTTTAGTGAGCACAATACGCCGCCGCCGGGCGGCCTAATGGGCGGCTCGCTCGTCTTGGAAGTTTTCAGCGGCAAGACGGATTGGGATACGGACGGTGGCGTAACAGGCACGGGCACGCGCAAGTGGACGGTTAAACCCAATCCCTACGGAAATGGCACCGCCCCCACCAACATCTACCTGGCCCACATCAAACTGATCGATGGCGCCGGCGAAATGCTGTTTCATTTTGACAATGACAGTACGGGCGACCACGCTACCCCGATACACATCTATGCAGCGCTCGAGAGGGGCGGCATGCCTTTCGGCGAGCTTCACCTCACAACCGCCGGGAATCACTTCGAGGTCGAAGTGCCCGACACAAAGCAGCTCAAGAAGAAAGGCGGCGATCTCCCCGCGAACAAGCTGCGCCAACGAGTCAGGTATATGGATCGCGGCGGCGGCGGCAGCGCGGATGAATGCGATTGGGTTTCTCTGAAAATAATGAAAGGCGCAGTGGAACTGCTGAACATTCCAAACTTGACTGGGTTACCCGGCTATGACGAAACCATGAGGGTGCTGTTCTGGTGGGAGAACTTTTAGGGCTTTGCCTTTAATTGGCTGGCCGAAAGCGCGTCCATCTGTTGTCGTCGCAAACGAATATCCGCCCTCGCAGTGTAAGAATCGAAACTCTCTCCGCGCCACTTCGATTGAAGTCCTTCAAGCAGCGCGTGGGCTCGCGATAACTGTTGAAGCATCGCATCGTATTGCTGAAGCTTTTCGTTTGCCTGAGCCGCGATTAACCATGCCTGCCATTCGGATTCATCGCGATGGTGAGCGGCGAAGTCACCTTGGGCGATTAACGCGGCGTCCAGTGCTTCTTTCGCCTTACCAGTTTCTAATAATGCCCGTGCGAGCGCCAAATGCGAATCAGCGTCCGCATGATCGCCACCGGTTGCCATAAGTCCGACGGCTACGTCACATAATTTCAAGCCGCTCGGAGAACCTGACAATACCTCGACGACGCAAAGAGTACACTTTATAGAAGCCTCAGTATTTGTGCTTCGATTGGGGCCCGTCATGATTGCCAATGCTTCCTGGCATTTCGCTTTCGCTTGAGCGAAGTCCCTCTGACTCAATGCCATCTGCGCGCGAATTAAGTGACTCCAGGCGGTCCAAATCGCGCGGTACTTATTATCGGGGCTGAGGTTTTCCAAGACAGGCATCAGTTGATCGAGCGTGGTATTCGCTTCGTCATAGTGTCCGAGCCGGGCTAACATGTCGCCGCGATTAAGCAGGGCGAATGCAGTATTCAACGGGTTGTTGAGACTCTTGTTCAGCTCATAGCTCTCGGTGAAGCGAATTAATGCCTGTGGATAAAAGTCCTGTTTTGACAGCGCGGCGGCCACTTCGGCCTGCGATCTCGCAAGCTGCCCGGGATCTTCCACCTGCTTCGCCAGTTGCAACTGCTCGTCCAGCGTTTTCAACGCGCCATCGAAATCGCCTTTAAGCAACTGCACTCGCCCCGTCATGATCATGCAACGCGAGAGTTCGCGGCGATAACCGTTGGTGCGATAGAACGCAAGTGCCTGATCAATGAACGGCGCTCCTTGGTCTGCTTTTTCCTGCTGAATGTAAATGCTTCCTAGGAGCAGGTTAGCCCGAGCTTCGCTGCGCTTTTCCTTATATCGTTGCGCGAGTTCAAGTGCTTGCTGCCCATAATGTTCAGCCTCGGCAAACGCGCGTTTCAAGAGCAGTGTGTTGCTAAGGTCGAGCAGCCCTTGCGTGACCAAATTTTCCATTTGATTAGCGCGTGCCAAATCAATTGCCTGCGTGACAAGCTGTTGAGCTTGGGCGGTGTCGCCCGATGAATAAGCAATGCTCCCGAGCAGAAGCATTGCGCGCACCTGCTGATGTTTGTTGTCGGCAATCTTTGCAATGTTCAGTGAGTTTTGTGCTTCGTCGCGCGCTTCGGCCACTTTGCTCATTTGACCGAGTATGTAGCCGCGTTGGTAAGCCACCTCAGCGCGCCCTTCGAAGTTCTGCGCGTCCGTGAAAAGCCCGGTTGCGCGATCGAACGCAGCAATTGCCTTCGCAAGGTCCTGTTTTCTGCCGTAGAGAACTGCGAGTCGCAAGGGCGCCGCCGGGTTGTTGCTATTTAGCTGCGCGGCCTTTTCGTAAGCGGAGATCGCTTTATCCGTCTCGTCGTTGTTTTCATAGGCTCGTCCGAGATCGATTGCCGCGTCGGCATCGTTGCTTTTCGCTGTCGCAATACTTTCGTACGCCTTGATTGCCGTCGCGAGATCGCGAGTAACTGTGGCGGTTACAGCGTCGAAATAAGAGGCATCAACGCGGGCGAATACTGAGCGATTAGGTACTAAGCGATTGGCAATGAGCAATTCGTCCTTCGCCTTATCCGAATAATCCAGCTCCGTGTAAGCCTCGGCGAGCCGTGCGTGCGCGAGCGCGTATTCAGCATCGGCGGAAACAGCGCGCTCGAGTAACTTGCTACCCTTGTATGCCGTGCCTTCGTGAAGCGCTGCCACGCCTTGTTCGTAAAGTCTTGCCGCTTCGGCCGTCGGTTGATGAGTTGTCGGCTTGCTTAACCAAAAACCGACGGCGACAATTGCGCCGAGCATTATCAAGCCAGCGGCAACATAACCAACCGACAGCCGCGGTCTGCGGAAAATATCTGAAAGCGTCGCGAGTGCGCCGGTAGGATGCGTGCCGTTCACCGGCACATTCATGCGCGTCACTGTTCGATCAAGACCAAGAATACTTGACCGCGCGCTTTCCAAATCGGCGATCATCTCATCGGCGTTTTGATAGCGGGCCTCTGGTTTCTTCGCCAACGCCTTCTGAACTATTTCATCGACTTCTTCGGGAACGTCTGGATTGACTTTTGAGGGCAGCGGCGGATCTTCGCGTAGTATGTTTGCAATGATTTCCGCCGGCTTGTCACCCAGAAACGCAGGTTTTCCCGTGATGCACTCATAAAGCAGACTGCCAACCGTAAATAGATCACTGCGCGCATCAAGATCAACTCCCAACGCTTGCTCAGGCGATAGGTACAAAGGCGTGCCGACAATCACTCCTTCACGTGTCTGCGTGTTCATGAGCGTACGCTGTTCGGGATCCGACGGATTCGCTGGTTCAAGCTGGATCTGCTTTGCGAGTCCGAAATCCAGCACCTTCACGTTGCCGCGCTCGTTAATCGCCACATTCGAAGGCTTGATATCGCGGTGGATGATGCCGTGTTCATGCGCTTCGCCGAGCGCCTCGGCCACTTGCTTGATGATTTCGATTGAGCGAGGAATCGTCAGCTTCTCTTTGTGCATCAAGTCGCTGAGCGTCTCGCCCTTAATCAATTCCATGACGATGTAGGGCTCGTCTTGTTCGGTCTCGCCGTAGTCATATATCGCTGCGATGTGCGGGTGAGAGAGCGCAGAGACAGCGCGGGCTTCGCGCAGGAACCGAGCGCGAAAATGTTGATTGTCGCCGCCGCGCGTCGTGAGCGTTTTGAAGGCGACACGCCGGCCGAGGTGCGTATCTTCGGCGACGTAGACGATACCCATGCCGCCCTCGCCGAGCTTTTCAACGATCCGATAATGCGAGATGGTGCGACCGATCATTGGGGCGAAATCCTAACGGATTCGAAAGCGGAGCCCCTGGTTAACAGGGGAAACGTCAGGGCGACGTTTCTTTGCGAATAAGCAGCGCGCATTGTGCCTCGAAGCCTTTGCGGATTCAAGAGAAAAAGAACAATGGAAACTGAATTGACGGAACAGTGTTCGCTGCGGATCAGTGCGAGGAGGATGACGAGATGATCAGAAAACTGGCATCGGGCAAGTACCGGCTATACTCGCGCAAGAAAGATCCCAAGACGGGGAAGCGAAAGAACCTGGGCACGTTCAATACCAGAGCAGCGGCGCAGAAGCACGAACGTGCCGTGCAATACTTCAAACGACATTGAGTCGGGTCAAGTCATTTGCTTCAACGTTAATGCGTTCTCGACTGCCTGGGCTGCGGGGTCGTTGTTGAAGTAAAAGTAAACGTCTTTAGAGTCTTTTCGCCAGCGATGAATGCGCCGCGCCCAGACTTTCAATGCGTCGTCAGAATATGAGCCGCCATATTTCGACTCGGTCCCATGCATTCGAACATAGATGAAATCTGCGGTGATTTCCTGCGGCGAGTCGTAACCCATCTGGTGATAAAAGCAGAGTGCCACGTTATACGCGCGCAGGATCTTGTAAACCTCCGGCGTGAACCACGTTTGGTCGCGGAATTCAAACGTGTAGCGATACTCAACCGGCATGACGGAAAGAAATGCTTCGAGGCGCTCAAGGTTTACCTTCCAGCGTGGCGGCAATTGAAAGAGGATTGGTCCCAGCTTATCTTGTAGGTTGTCGACGCGCACGAAAAACTTTTCGGTCGATGCTTTGGGTGACTTTAATTTCTTCATGTGAGTTGTGAAGCGGCTTGCTTTCACCGAGAAAACAAAATTCTTCGGCACAGTTTCTCGCCACGTTTCAAACGATTTGAAGTCCGGCAAATGATAATGAGTCGCATTGATTTCGACGGTGTCGAAGTGCTCGGCGTAAAACGCGAGCATGTTTTTCGCTGGAAATTTCTCTGGATAGAACGGTCCGAGCCAGTGCTTGTAATTCCAGCCAGAAGTGCCGATGTGAATTTGCGTAGACATGATTGCAACTGAACCGGAGCGATATCGCGTCCTCCCTGACGGTCGGGCTTCTGACACAGCAAGCGATATCGCGCCCTCCCTGACGGTCGGGCTTCTGACACAGCAACTCCTATGCTTAAATGGCCGTTGAAATATTTTCATGACTGATTTTCTCTCGCAACTCAATCCGCAACAGCGCGAAGCAGTGCTGGCAGCCGACGGGCCGATACTAATTCTGGCGGGCGCGGGCTCAGGCAAGACACGCGTCATTGCGAATCGCATCGCTTACTTGATCGCGGAACGTGGCGTCTGGCCGCGAAATATCCTGGCGGTGACGTTCACGAACAAAGCGGCCGAAGAGATGCGCAATCGTGTCGGCAAACTTCTCGAGGGCTTGGAAGTTGGCAGCGCACCGCTGATTTCAACTTTTCATAGTATGTGCGTGCGAATTTTGCGCAGAGACATCGAAGCTTTGAACGCCGGCTACACCCGTTCGTTCACAATTTACGATCAAGACGACACAGTGCGGCTGACTCGGAACTGCATTCGGGAACTCGGCCTGGACGACAAGCAATTGACGCCGCGATCGGTGCAGGCGGCGATTAGCGCGGCCAAGAATCGTGGCGAAGATGCCGAAGCGTTTTCCGCCAAGGCCCAGTACATCGACGAACGCCGGGCCAGCATTGCGCGCGTCTTTCAGCTCTACGAAGAGCGCCTGCACAAGAATAACGCGCTGGATTTCGACGACTTGCTGATTAAAACTGTCCGTTTGCTGCGTGATGTGGCAGAAGTGCGCGAGCGCTACAACGATAGATTTAGGTACTTGCTGGTTGATGAATACCAGGATACGAACCAATTGCAGTTCTCTTTGATCCGCCTGCTGACGGAAAAACAGCAGAACATCTGCGTCGTCGGCGATCCCGATCAGTCAATCTACCGTTGGCGTGGCGCCGACATCACCAACATTTTGAAATTCGAGGAACACTTTCCGGCGGCGAAGGTCATTCGCCTGGAAGAGAATTATCGCTCGACGCAGAACATCCTCGACCTTGCCAGTGGGTTGATCAAGCACAACGTTGAGCGCAAAGAGAAGGCTCTGTGGACGCAAAATGCGGCGGGCGAAAAGATTCGTTATTACCAGGCGCTCGATGCGGATTTCGAGGCACGCTTCGTTGCTGCGAAGGTCGAAGAGCATCTGCGAGCCGACGGAGACATTCGCGCCGCGGTGTTGTATCGCACGAACTCGCAATCGCGTGTCTTTGAAGAAGCAATGCGGCGCGCGGGGCTGGCCTACAACATTGTCGGCGGCTTTTCGTTTTATGAGCGCATGGAAGTGCGCGACATCATCGCGTATCTCAAACTGGCGATGAATCCGCATGACTCGATTGCGTTGCAACGCGTCATCAACACTCCGCCGCGCGGCATCGGCAAAATGACGCTCGATGAAATCGAAAAGCGTGCGCGTGAGTTTGGCATATCTTATTGGGCGGCCATTTCGGATTTGATCGAAGACGAGCGCGCGTTATCACCACGCGCGGCGGCCGCCCTCGCCAATTTTCAGCGTGTGGTCAATGGATTGGCGGCAAAGGTTCAACAGGTCGCTCAACCGGAGGAATCAGATGACGGCGAAGAGGACGTCGCACAGAACACCATCGAATCGTCCTCGCCCGTATCAGACCTGGTAAAGGCGGCGATTCTGGACACCGGATACGAGAATGCTCTGAAATCAGAAAACAACGAGGAAGCCGAAGCCCGCCTGGAGAACTTGCAGGAACTCGTCAACGCCGCCGTCGATTATGACGAACAGGGCGCTCAAGGTCTGCGCGATTTCATCGACCATTCGGCCTTAGTCGCTGACACCGATCAATACAAAGCAGACGTGCCGGTGACATTGATGACGGCGCATTCAGCCAAGGGTTTGGAATTCCCGCTCGTCTTTATTGTGGGCTTGGAAGATGGATTGTTCCCCCACTCCCGGTCGCTGAGCGATGCGTCGGATATCGAGGAAGAACGTCGGCTTTGTTACGTTGCCATGACGCGCGCTGAACGATTTCTGTACGTGACGCATGCCGTGAAGCGTCGCGTGTATGGTGAGGAACTCGCCTCGGAGCCTTCCCAGTTTCTGAACGAAATGCCGCTCGAATTGATCGAAGACCTCTCGCACGGTCGCTCCTGGTTATCGTTCGCGCGCGGCTCGAGTGCCGTCGAGGACGATGGGTATCTTAGCGCGCACCGGGAGACGAAAGGTCGGGCGAAGTATGAGGGCAAGACCTACGATAGCGCTCAGTCTGTGGCTGAGTTCTTCAGGAATCGTTCGGCCCGGATGGGGGGACCGTCAGTCGCGGGTCGAACGTCCCACGTCCAAAGTCAAAAAAGTGCGAGCGCCTCGCCCTCGAAAACGCCTACCGGCCAATGGGTTCCCGGGTCTTACGTGCGCCACGCAAAGTATGGGAGGGGCTTGGTTTTGCGTCGCGAGGGCTCCGGCGACCAAATCAAGTTGACCGTCAGTTTCCCCGGTTACGGCCAGAAAAAACTCGTCGAAAAATACGCCGGCCTCGAGCAAGCATAAGGAATCCCGCCCTCAAAGGAGCTCGACCCGGTCGATGTCTCTCCTTGTCACAACTCCGAGGTAAGAAGTTTGCAATGAAATCGTACACCGCTGAAGGTCGACCTCGGTGGACATGATCAGATCGGTGTGCTAGCCTTTTCCGCGTCATAACAGCGAACTTGGTCAAAAACAGGTTCGCTTTTCTTTTTGAGCTTCAAGGCTTTATCTAACTTTCGTCCTCCCCTCTGCCCTTGCGGGTGAGTCGGACGAACTGGTCTTTTCAGAGCAGCGTTTCAGGAACTTTAGCCCTAGCTTCGGCTTTTACGCCTTCAGTCTCCTAAGCCGAAGGTCGAGTCGCGATGGACTCGCACGCGCGCTGCTGAAAAGTTGGCAAAAATTATCGGACAGGAGAACCCGACTTGAAGAAGATAACCACTATCCTGGGAAGCGCCTGCGGTGTGCTTCTCATCTTTTCAGTAATTTCTTACGCCAAATCCTTGATTCAGTCGCAAAGTCCCAAGCCCGCGGCCCAGGAAAAAGTCCTCGAGGTCGCCGGCCAAATACCTGAGATCGTTCCCGAAACGGCTCCCGCGACCACTGCACCGGCCGCGGCGCCGGCGGTACGCTTAGGCCAAACCTATTCGGCCACGGCTTACAGTCTGCGCGGAAAGACGGCGAGCGGGCAGTATGTAACCCGTGGATTGATTGCCGCTGACCCGCGGGTGCTGCCGATTGGGACGCGCGTGCGGCTGGAGGCTGGGCCGTGGAGCGGAGAATATCTCGTTGCCGATACGGGCGGGGCAATCCGAGGGCGAAAGATCGATATCTGGACTCCTTCGTCTCGTGAGGCATTACAGTTCGGCAGGCGACCGGTGAAACTAACGGTGCTCTCGTCGCCGGGATCACGCTCGAAGCCGTCAGTGGCGCAGACCAAACCTGCCACCACTACCACGGCAGCAACGACCGACGCGAAGCAGGAAAAGTAATCATCCGCATCAAATTACTTCAACGTTAATAAAACAGTTTCGAATCACAAGCGGGAGCAATCCCGCTTTTCTTTTTTGTATCGCCAGCAGTTAAGATGCTGCGGTGAACAGGGACGCATCGTGCGCAGCAGTTCTCGTCGAAGTTTGGCGTGGACCTATCATCGAATCGCTGCACCGCGGGCACTTAATCGCGGTTGATGGCGAGGGAAACACAATCGCCGAAATTGGTGACCCGGAAACTGTTACGTTTATCCGCTCGTCCGGCAAGCCCTTTCAAGCAATCCCGCTCATT
>DATNEI010000120.1:0-9915 GCA_035606795.1 Pyrinomonadaceae bacterium | reverse complement strand
CAGCCATATCTCTTATGCGGGGGCGGCGGCTCGCGCGGTGATTTCGCCAAACGTCTCGCGCTGCGTCAATGAAATTTCGGCCATGCGCACCAACTCCAGGACTGAAAGGAATGCTACCACCAGTTCACGCCGGGACTGCGCACTTTCAAAAAACTTCATAAGGTTCAGCTCACCTGCGGATCGAACCATGTTGCGCAACCGTTCGATCATTTCGGCCATGCTCACTTCCTCGCGCTCGATCTCCATCATTACTTCTTCTTTGTGACGCGCGAGAATTTTTTGAAAGACTGTTAACAGGTCGAAAAGTCCGACCGCAACTTCGGGATTATTCTTGTCGGTTTCAATTTCCGCGCGTCTGAAGACCGCCTGCTCGACGGTCGCGCGCGACCAGAGCATCTGCGCCGCAGCTTTGAACTTCTCATGCTCGAGCAGCCGGTTGACAAGTTCATTGCGCGGATCTTCTATCTCTTCTTCCGTCGCGAGAGGATCGCGCGGCAAGAGCATGCGCGATTTTAACTCGACGAGCTGGGCAGCCATGACCAGAAAGTCACCCGCGACTGCCAAATCCAACTCCTGCATCAGCTTCAGGTAGCGGAGGTACTCATCAGTGATGCGCGCGACCGGAATATCGTAAATGTTGACTTGATCCTGACGAATCAGGTAGAGCAGAAGATCGAGCGGGCCTTCGAATTCTCCCAGAGTTAGCTTAAGTTGATCCGATTCGTGATCGGGCGCGATTGCAGGCGCGGCGCCCGCGACACTGATTGACGGGACGGTCTGCGTCTTGGTCTCAGCCGCTTTCGGCGTCTCGATTGTTTGTGAGTCGTCCGTCATTTGCGCGCGCCAACTAAACCCATTTTCGCTTTCGCATCGGACAGCGTCGCTTGCGCGATTCCCTGCGCATGCGCCGCGCCGTGTTCCAGGATCGCGTTCAGTTTATCATTATCAATCGCTTTCACGCGCTCCTGAATCGGCCTCAGAAACTCGATAGTCACATCGGCGAGTTCGCTCTTCAGCTTCGCATAGCCCTGGCCGCTGAAATGCTGCTCGATTTCGTCGGCCGGCTGGTTCGTCAGCAAATGATAAATCGTCAGGAGGTTGTTGATGGCCGGACGATTTGGGTTGAAGCGAATCTCTGTTCCGGAATCAGTGACCGCTCGCTTAAATTTCCGGTGGACAGCGTCGTCAGAGTCGAGCAGCATGACGCAACCCGCTTCGCTTTCTTCGTCCGATTTCGACATCTTTTTGGTGGCGTCCGCGAGGGACATAATGCGCGCGCCAACTTTCGGAATGAACGGCTCCGGGATGCGAAACGTTTCGCCGTAATCGCGATTGAAGCGAATGGCAATGTCGCGGGTCAGCTCGAGGTGCTGCTTCTGGTCTTCGCCAACCGGCACAAGATCAGTTTGATAGAGCAAAATATCGGACGCCATCAGCACCGGATAATCGAAATAGCCGGCACCGATATTCTCCTGCTGCTTGCGCGCCTTGTCCTTGAACTGCGTCATCCGTTCCAGTTCCGACATCCGCGTCACGCAGTTCAACAACCAGGTGAGTTCGGTATGCTGGGGCACATCGGACTGCACAAACACGGTCGAGACATCGGGATCAATTCCGACGGCCAGGTAGATGCGCGCCAGGTCACGCGTCTTTTCGATCAGAACCTTTGGATCCTGGGGAATGGTAACCGCGTGCAGATTAACGATGCAGAAGAAACTTTCGTACTCATGCTGGAGCGCCACCCAGTTGCGTAAAGCGCCGAGATAATTGCCGAGGTGAACATTGCCGGTGGGTTGCGCACCGCTGAAAATTCTTTTCATTTAACTGGCACCGAGGAACAGGATCGCCATTGCAAGCGGCATTACAATGCCGAAGATCACGCGAAAAACGCCAGTGAACATCGCAACAATGAGCAACAAAAACCCGAAGCGCTCCAGCGCCTCAAATGCCGGTTCCATGCTCTCCGGCAGAATACTCTGCAAGACCTTGCTCCCATCGAGCGGTGGAATTGGGATCAAATTAAAGACCCCTAAGGCGACGTTAAGAGTAAAAAACGTGATCAGCAGTTTCACCGCGCCTTCTTCAATGAGCGAATCTGGATGAAGCAAACCAATACCGTCGGAACTTACGATTATTAAGTGTGCGGCGCCCAGAATTCGAATGATGCCACCGGCGACAATTGCGATGATGAAGTTGCAGATTACCCCTGCGACTGAAACCCAAAAATTCGCCACGCGTTTGTTTCGCCAACGCAGCGGGTTAACCGGCGTGGGCTTTGCCCAGCCAATGACCGGCGCGTGGGTAAAGAAAGCGAGCGCGGGAAATAAAAGCGTTCC
Organism: Pyrinomonadaceae bacterium; assembly: GCA_035606795.1. Classification (GTDB taxonomy): domain Bacteria; phylum Acidobacteriota; class Blastocatellia; order Pyrinomonadales; family Pyrinomonadaceae; genus UBA11740. The sequence goes on along the minus strand of DATNEI010000120.1, from coordinate 7,579 downwards.
TATCGGATCGACGTGGGCTGCCGGATTGAGGCTGATGCGTCCTTGCAAGCGCGCCAAGTCATCACCAAAATAATTCGACGTCCACGCGTGCGCAGACTCGTGCACCGACAGCGAAAAAATCAGCGCCACCATGAAAAGGAGAAATTGGCCGATTACGCTGCCGTCGATGCCGCCCATTTAGAAAGAGTCAAAAAGTTCGATTAACTGGAACTCCGCGAAAGTAACATCACGATTGTCACACGTCAAAGCGAATCCTGCGAAAGCAAAAGCCCATCAATCCCCATTTTTAATCGATAGACCGAATCATTTGTGGCGACAATCATGTCCCCGTCGGGACCGAAGGCAAGTCCCACCACGTTCATTCCGGCGACCAGGAGTTCGGCATTCTTTGCCTCTGGCGAAATTCTTACGATGCCGCGCCGGCCGCGCAGCGATGCGGCCACATAAAGATTGCCCTCGACGTCGAAAGCGAGTCCTTGCGGCCGTCCCAGGCCGTGAAAATAAACTTCGCTCGCGCCCAACTTATCGAATCGCGTGATGGCATCAAAGCTCGAAACCGTGGGGCCGGTCACGTACAAACCCTCGTCCGGGCCAAACGCCAGATGAAATGCAGATACGGAAGGCTCATGCTGAGCCCATTCCGTCACTTCACCAATTTCATTGACGCGGAAAATCGTTCCGCCGCGGTCGCCGACAAACATGTCGCCGTCCGCGCTGAACGCCAACCCGGTAGCAATCCCCAGTTCACTCGCGAATACCGAACACTCGTTCAATGACGATACACGATAGACTGCACCGTCCAGCCTGCTGGTCACGAACATTTGCCCGCGCGGAGAAAATGCAATGGCCGTGGGATTGGTGATGTCACCCGAAAACTCTTCGACGACGCCCTCCGGCGTGATTCTGTAGAGAGAAACAGGCACGTGCTCGCCGCGCGATCCCGACCGTGTCACAAACAAAGAGCCGTCAGCAGGATCGAACGCCGGATTCGCCACTGGATGAAGATCTCCAGCCAGCTTAGTTCCCACCACCACGCTCGCGGATGGACTTAATTGCGGATGCCCGGGCTCGACGTCGACTGAGACTTCCGCAGATGCGCTCTGAATGTCGTGCGGCACGAGCACCAGGACTCGCCGGCGCGAACTTGCCACAATTTGCGCGCTGATATCGTCAATCGTGACGCTGGCTGGAGTCCGCCAGTGCGGCGCCGCGAAATCGATCGCGATCTCCGCTCCGGGAATCGCGGCTCTGGGCACGATTCGTTCAATGTTTCGGTTTCTGTCCATGCGGAACAAAAGCTCATGGTAGCGACCGTGAGTAACATTGTCGAACCGGGGAGCTGGAGAAATCTGGCTGAGCGCGGATAGAATGAGAACCAGCTGGATGAGAAGTCTGCACGGAAACACCCACGGTCTGAAACCAAACCAACTGCGACGCATTCAAAAGCTTTACCAGCGACGCGTCAGTCCCACTGAAATTGTCACGCCGGAGTTTGCGCGCCAGTTGACTGAGCTGTCACACGAAACCAACCGGCAGATCGGCGTGTTGATCGACCGCAAGGGTTATGTGGAATACGTAACGGTGGGCAATGCGCGACGAATCGAACTGCCTGACTTCAAGCGCGTACGCGTCGCTTCAGATCGTTTTCGAGGATTGCGTTGCGTGCACACGCACCTGCGCGGGGAAGACCTTACTCGCGACGATCTCACTGATTTGGCTCTGCTGCGGCTGGATCTAATGGCGGCGATCGACGTGGATACGCGCACAGGTTTGCCCGGCGTCGTGCGCGCTGCTCACATGCTGCCGAGTGCTCCGATTAGTGACGGCCATGGAAACGGCGATCAGTTCGCCTTTCTTGCACCAGCAGTTCCCAGCCAGCTGCAAGTCGATTTTCTGGCGCTGATGGAGGCGCTCGAGGCTGAAATGGCGCGCAACCGTCGCACGGTTAAGCGCACTGGCGCGGGTGAAGCAGCCATCCTGCTGCACCTCACCACGGGCTCGATTAGCGAGGCCGAGGACTCAATGGCCGAGTTGCGCGAACTGGCTTTATCGGCGGGCGTGGCAGTCGTTGACGAAATCGTTCAACGACGCTCCGCTATCGATCCTCGAACCGTGATGGGTAAAGGAAAGCTGGACGAACTGCTTATTCGCGCCATGCAAATCGGCGCTGACGCATTGATTTTCGATCGGGAGTTGCAGCCGGCACAGGTGCGATCGATTTCCGACGCCACGGACTTGAAAGTAGTCGATCGTTCGCAGCTGATCCTCGATATTTTTGCGCAACGCGCGCAATCGCGCGAGGGCAAGATTCAGGTCGAGCTGGCGCAACTGAAGTACATGCTGCCGCGCCTGGTTATCGGCCAGGATTCGGCTTTTTCCCGTCTCGCTGGAGGTATCGGAGGCCGCGGGCCGGGGGAAACAAAACTGGAAACCGATCGCCGGCGAGTGCGCGATCGCATCCATCGCCTCGAAAAGGAACTCGCGGCTCAACGCGGTCATCGTCAGCAACGGCGCAAAGAGCGTTTGCGTCATCACGTGCCCATCATTTCGATTGTCGGCTACACCAACGCGGGCAAATCAACGCTCCTGAATGTTTTGACGGCCAGCCACGTAGTCGCTGAGAAACGCATGTTCGCCACACTCGATCCGACCACGCGGCGTCTGCGCTTGCCCCGCGAACGCGAAGTGATTATCAACGACACGGTAGGTTTCATTCGCGATTTGCCGCCGGATTTGTTGGCGGCATTCCGATCGACGATTGAAGAGATCGCGGACAGCTCGTTACTGATTCATCTCGTGGATGCGTCGAATCCGCGTTGGGAGCAGCAGATCGCCTCAGTAGAGCGCACGCTCACAGAACTCAACCTGGCAGAAATCCCCAGACTACTGGTCTTTAACAAAGCCGACCTAATCGAGTCGCAAGCATTGGAAGCTATGGAGCGCGAAGTGCGCACGCGAACAGGCGCCGATACTCTGAGAATTTCGGCCCTCGACGCATCAACGCTTCGCGCACTTCTGGAAAAGATCGAGGCAGTCACAAACGCCGCTCGGGTTCAGACTAGAACTTCGGTTTGAGTTTACGGAAAGTTGTTTCCAGGTCTTCCGGCAAAACGCGGGTATCGCCGACAGTTGACATGAAGTTCGTGTCGCCGTCCCAGCGAGGCATCACGTGCAGGTGAAAGTGATCTGCGACGCCGGCGCCGGCCGCGCGCCCAAGATTCATCCCGATGTTGAACCCATCGGGTCTGTAAATCTCGCGCAACGCTGCCTGGCATCGCTTGGCCAGGTCCATCATTTCATCGGTAGTGGCCTTGGGGGCTGCGTCAAATTCGCTGATGTGGGCGTTAGGCGCAATCATCAAGTGGCCGCTGATGTAAGGATAGAGATTCAGAATAATGAAGTTCTGTGCGCTCCGATGCAGAACGAAATTCTTCGCATCGTCGGCCGGCTCCTTTGCGGCGACACAGAAGATACAGTCTTTGCCTTCAGACATTTTGGATCCGGCGGTGGCGATGTATGCGTGCCTCCAGGGGCTCCAAAGTCGATCCACAGCCTTCGGGGTGCTAACCGTCGAGTTTGGTAGAGCTGGTAGATCCTGAGTTTTGGTTGATCAGTTCCTTCAGCTCCTTGCCGGCCTTGAAGTAAGGAACACGTTTGGCAGGAATGTTAACGGGCTCGCCCGTCTTTGGATTACGGCCGCGACGCGCGCCGCGTCCGCGCACGCGAAAACTTCCAAATCCGCGAAGCTCAATTTTCTCACCGTGGTTCAAGCTCTGGATGATGCTGTCAAAGACAATTTCAACCAGTCGCTCGGCATCCTTCTTGGTGAGTTCCGCAGCGTTTGCTACATCATCAACGAGATCAGCTTTAGTCATGCGAGTACCCCGTTTGAAAACAGCTGCAAGCGAAAAACAATTGCTGGGGTGGGCATCCCGTCCCGAAAACTTTGGTGACTTAGGTTACCAAACGGACGGTATTCCGGCAAGGGTGAAAAGCTTGCACCGCAAGAGCTTACGGCTGTCGTGGTGCAGCCGCCGGATTACGATTCATTGGATTCGTTCGTGGTCTTACTGCCAGTTCCAAAATCGGCCAACTCAGCCAGCGAGGCCATGCCGCCTTTGGCTTCGGACGTGTAAACTTTGGTCTCGATGACTGGCTCATCATTGGCTGCGGCCCGCGCTGACAATCCAATTTTTCGGTTCTCAGCATCGACGCGCAGGATCTTGAAATCCATCTCCTGACCCAACTGAACGGCATCCTCCGGCTTATTCACACGTTCGTCGGACAGCTCAGACACGTGACAAAGGCCTTCGAGGTTATCGCCTAACTCGACGAAAGCGCCAAAGCTGGCAAATCGCGCGATCTTGCCCTTCACGACGTCGCCTGGCTTGTGCGACGCGACAAAGTCGTTCCAGGCATTAGGCTCGAGGTCCTTGATCGAGAGCGACATGCGCCGGTTCTCAGGATCAATGGCCGTAATCACAGCGTCGACCGCTTGGCCCTTTTTGAGCAGCTCGCCGGGATGTTTGATTCGTCGCGACCAGGAGATGTCCGACACATGGACCAAGCCGTCGACACCGTCTTCGACCTCGATGAAAGCGCCAAAGTCCGTCAGATTGCGCACGCGGCCATGCACCCGATCACCCACCTGATAACGTTCAGCCAGGGTGCGCCATGGATTATCCTGCACCTGCTTCATGCCGAGGCTGATGCGCCGTGCTTTGGGATCGATGCTGAGAACTTCGACTTCCACCGTATCGCCCGGGCCGACCAACTTGCTCGGATGCTTAACCCGTTTGGACCAGCTCATCTCTGAAACGTGCACGAGCCCTTCGACGCCCGGTTCCAGTTCCACAAACGCGCCATAGTCAGTGACGCTGGCGACGCGTCCATTCATGCGAGTGGTTGGCGGAAACCTTTCTTCAATCGTTTCCCACGGATCAGGCAAAAGCTGTTTGTAGCCCAGCGAAACGCGCTCGCGATCACGATCGAAACGAAGAACCTTCACCTGGACATTGTCGCCGACCTTGAACATCTCCGCAGGATTCTGCAGACGACCCCACGACATATCAGTCACGTGCAACAGTCCATCGATGCCGCCGAGGTCAACAAAGGCGCCGTAATCGGTCAGGTTCTTGATCTGACCTTCAACAATAATGTCCTCTTCTATTTGCCCGAGGGTTTGGTCTTTCTTGTCGGCGTTGCGATCTTCCAGAACCGCCTTGCGCGAGAGCACAACATTCGAGCGCTTGCGATTGAGCTTGATTACCTTTGCTTCGATCTCTTTGCCGCGCAATGAATCGAGATTGCGAATCGGCCTGGTATCTACCTGCGAGCCAGGCAGGAACGCTGCGATGCCGTCGACGTCCACGCGTAGACCGCCCTTTATCCGCTCGATGACGCGGCCCTTGATCGCAGTGCCTTCGTTGAACGCTTTCTCAACATCATCCCAGGCGCGCAGGCGCACCGCGTCAGCTCGAGAAAGAACGGGAAAACCTTCGCTGGTCTCCATAGCCTTGACCAGCACGTCAACTTCGTCGCCGCGCTTTACGGTAACTTCGCCGTTCTCCATGAACTCAGCGGGATTGACGATGCCTTCAGATTTGTAGCCGAAGTCAATCAGCACACCGCGTTCAGTGATCCCGACCACGGTACCGCGCACGACCTCGCCTTCCTGCAATGCGGACTGCTCCTGCTCAAACTGATCGAGCAGTTGGCCAAAGTCTTCCATTGAAATACGGCGCTCGTCTTCTTCACGTTCTTCACGTGGCTCGTCGGCTGGTGGTGCAACCGCAACAGACTCTTCGGGCTGGTGCGTTGGTGCAGTGGCGACTTCAGTCGCCGGGTTATCTTCAGTTGAATGGTTGGAGGCTTCAGCCTCTCCAACCGGGTTGCTTTCGTCAGTGGACATGAACACTCCTGCTACGCTCTGTCGGCGGTCCCGGGACAACGCGTGAAACTCCAGCCACTATCTCTAGCGGCGCGTTCTTTTGGTGTTAGTCGGAGTGGTTTTGAGAGGCGAGCGTTTAGAAGTTGGAAAGAGGTGTTAACAGTTTCGATTTCCGTCGTGCCCGTAGTCTCCCGCTTGGTCCGACTAACACCGATCGCGTGACCGGATGTTTCGGAATGTACACGTCGCCCTGACTGAGTGTCAAGGCGACTGCAAGTCGTTTCTGCGGCAAAACTTTGAAGGATTATTAACGAAGTGAATTAAGCGACGCTTCGCTGCCGCGCGAGACCACATAGACTCCGGCCGAATGCGAGCCTACGAATAGAGTGTTCTGATCACGCGGATCCAGGGCCAAAGCCCAAATGCGCATGCTCGGCAGATGCAAATCACGCGTGTCAATCCGCTGCCAGGTCATCCCACCATCGGTCGAACGAAACACGCCCCCGCCTTTGTCGCTGGTTTGATAAGCGTTGCCGGCAAAGACTTCGTTGGGATTGCGCGGATTGATCAAGATGCTGGTGAAGTCGCCATACGGAAGGTCGCCACCCCGGCGCGACCAGTGTTCGCCACCATCATGCGATAAATAAAAGGCCTGCTTTGTGCCGACATAGATATATGCGGATCGAGTCGGATCCTGGGCAATGATATTTATCGGTGAAGTAGCGGGCACACCACTCATTTGCTGCCAGTTTTCGCCGCCATCTCTGGAAACCAAAACTCCCGTGCTGGCCGTGCCGACAAAGATGACCTGGGGATTTTGTGAACTAATCGAGATCGCATTGGTACGCACATCGAGCCCGCGTCCGTAGTTGACGCGGTCCCAGCCCTGCGACGGATCGAGCGTGCGATAGAGACCGGCGTTCGTCGCTGCCAGAATTCCGGACTTGCCGGTTGCGTCAGTAAAAGCCGCGAGCGCATTGACCGGTTCCGTCAGCGACAACACATGCGCGAGCATGTTTGCGGCCAAGCTACCCAAGCCCAACGCGCCAATTGTCGTCTCATCCAGCTCGCCAGTCACAGGTAAGTATCTATCCGATTGAAATCTCTTGAGTGCCGCAATTGTCCGTTGGCCCATGCGGCCGTCAGGAGTTCCAATGTCGTATCCGGCACGATCAAGAGCTTCCTGCGCCTTGCGCACAACTTCATCGGAAGCTTGCGGTGCGACCACGATGCGCTCACCCGGATTGGTCGGACGTTGTGGCTGCGTGCGAGCAGTCGTAGGTTTGCGCGTTTTCGAGGTCGAGGCTGGGTTCCGGCGCGCGGGCCGTTTCGGTAGCGCGGGCTTCTTACCTACTAAAGTTGACCAGGAAGCGCCGCGATCGAGTGATCGATAAATTCCCAGGTTTGTCCCGAGATAAATTGTATTGGGATTGCGCTCATCCTGGATCATCGCATAACCGATCAGACGAGGCGGCATGTTGCGCATCGACGGCTGCCATGTGCTGCCCCCATCGTTGCTGACGAAGAAAAATCCGCCGCCTGTCGTTGTGTTGATGGTGGTCGCGTAGACCCGGTTCGGCTGTTCTCGATCGGGAACAATGGTGTTAACGAAGCGGCCGCTGAAACCGGAGTTTGTGGGGACAAAGTTCTTGCCGCCATCGCGTGAAACCATCACGCCGTAATTGTTCG
>DATNEI010000112.1:0-51619 GCA_035606795.1 Pyrinomonadaceae bacterium | reverse complement strand
CATGATGATCTGAATGTACGCGGCGCGTGGTTGCACGTTATGACCGATGCGCTGGGCTCGGTCGGCGCAATCGTAGCCGGCGTGATAATTACTTTCACCGGGTGGTACGCGGCAGATCCCTTCATCAGCGCGCTGATAGCCTTGTTGATTATCTGGAGTAGTTGGCACTTGATTCGCGAGGCGACCAACGTCTTGCTCGAAGGCACGCCGGCGCACATCAACCTGGCCGCGGTCGAGGACGCCATCCTGGGAACTGAAGGCGTTTCCGACGTTCACGATTTGCACATTTGGACGATTACTTCGGGCCGCGACGCGCTCAGCGCGCATGTGATTCACGCGCAATCGATTTCGCAGTCGCTGCTGTTGAAAGAGCTGCGGACCAAACTGCACGATAATTTTGGCGTCGATCATCTAACGTTGCAGATGGAGACGCCGGAGTTTGAAGACGACACGTTTCATTTCTGTCATGCCGGAACTGCCTGTTTTCGTTCGGAACGCGAATAGGACTCCCTCTCCCGTTGGGAGAGGGCTGGGGTGAGGGGCGAAAGCTAGCGAACAAGCAAGGAAATATTAGTATCTTTTTTTCGCCTAACCTCCGGACCCTCACCCTTACCCTCTCCCAAAGCGAGAGGGTTGAAGAGTTATGCCGACCATTCAACTCGGATACGGTCGCGAGATCATCGACTTCGAATATGATCCTGGCCGCTTCGAAGTTCTCACCACCTCTCAGCATTCAAAGCGTTTGACTGACGCGGAGATTGGCGAGGCTTTCGACCATCCCATCCAGTCACCGCCGCTTGAGGAGTTGATCGAAGCCGGCGACGAGGTCCTGATTGTGACATCCGACGCAACGCGCGCGACGGGCAGCGCGCAAATCGTCAATCTGCTGGTGCGGCGATTGATTCAAAACGGCATCGCGCCGCCCGATATCACCATCATCTTCGCCACGGGAATTCACCGCCCGGTGCGTGACGAAGAAAAAGCTGATCTCCTGACGCCCTTCATTGCCCAACGCATTCGCATCATCAACCATGACGCTTACGACGCGACAAACCTGATTCAAATCGGCGTGACTGCTGATGGTGTCCCAATTGAAGTCAACCGCGCGCTCAAAGATTCTGCGAAGGTAATTCTCACCGGCGGAGTCGGGTATCACTATTTCGCGGGCTTTACCGGCGGCCGCAAATCAGTTTGTCCCGGGCTGGCATCAGCCGCGACTATCGAAGCGACGCACATGCTGGCGCTGGATTTCGAACGCGGCGGCAGACGAAGCGGCGTGGCAACCGGCCTGCTGCGCGGCAACGCCGTCAGCGAAGAATGCGAACGGGTCGCGGCGCTCATCAATCCAACATTCGCCATCAACACGATTGTCGATGACAAAGGCGCGATCGAGCGCGTCTTTACCGGTCACTGGCGCACAGCCCACGAGCGCGCGTGCGCAGCTTATGCGGATGCGCACTCGCTGACGATTCCTGAGAAGCGAGACTTAGTAATCGTCAGTTGCGGTGGTCTGCCTTACGACATCAACATGATTCAGGCGCACAAAGCGCTCGACATGGCGGCGCACGCCTGCAGTGAAGGCGGCACAATCATTCTGCTTGCTGAATGTGCTGACGGACTGGGCCGCTCAGGTTTTCTGAAATGGTTTGAAGCGGAAGACTCAGGCGCTCTTGAATCACGATTGCGCGAGAAGTATGAAGTTAATGGCCAGACTGCTTGGGCCTTGCTGACAAAGGCCGAAAGATTTCGCGTTCACATGATCACAAGCCTGGATGATGACGCTGTGAGTAAAATGAGGATGTTTCCGGCCAGAGATCTCAGCTCAGTCTTGTCCGCGATTCCGCCCGATGCGAACGGCTACATCATGCCCAGAGGCGCAGCGTTGTTGCCGGTAATTTAGGTTCGGAGTACGCTTACCGCGCAAAAAGAAAATAAAATTGTTTTTTCTTCCGTCGCTAAAGCTTTGCTCCCTCACCCCAGCCCTCTCCCAGAGGGAGAGGGCATTAAATTACGGCGCGCTGCGCAGCACAATTTTCCGTTCGCGATTCCCCATCTGTAAGACCACCGGCCGGTTCAACTGAATCGGATGTTCTTCGCCGTCGATGCTGATCACAAAGTTCGTCGTCCGAGCCGCACCTTCAGTTTCAGAGGGTGGCGTTTTTTCCGACGGCGCGGCCGTTTCGCCCGGCTTCGCCACATCGGCCGTGCGGGTCAGTAAGTTGGTCGCGACAATTCGCCAGGTTGCCGGCGAGCAGCGCAGGCGCAATCCCGGCGTGTCAGTGGCTGCCGTCTCATCGACCGCCAGTGCATCAAGCTTGAACAATCCTTCGCCGCAGCGCACGCCGGCGGAATCGTAGAACGTCGCCCAGCCGCTCACGTAGTTGTAGAACGTGCCGCTGACATTTTTGACGGCCAGCTTCACGTTCATCACCGGTGAATCCTCGGCGCCATTCAAGACCTGCGTCGACAAACGCGCTTCGATCGCTTGCGCGCCGTGCGAGTCCGCAGCCAGCGCCGGTTGGTCCAAGGCGACCCGGGGTTCAGTTGGTTGAGCCGAGGCGACAACGCCGAGACAGCAGACGAATATTGCAGAAAGGACTAAACGTTTCACAGTAGTTCCTCCCGATTTTGATGGCGCTAGATTAAAACTATTTGCGCGGCCGCACCAACTTCTTGGGCGCGTGTTTCCCCGGCTGATACGCACAGACGCGGTTTCGGCCGGATCGCTTCGCGCGATACAAGGCTGAATCAGCTTTTTCAACCAACTGAATTGGATCGCTCGCGTCAGTGGGGAACGAGGCGACGCCGATGCTGATCGTCATGTGATGAGTGCGCGGTTCGCCTTCAGTGCCGCGGCGAATAGCGGAAAACTGATGCTTGTCGATTGCTGTGCGGACGCGTTCCGCCGCCACCATGCCCTGCGCATAGTCGGCATCAAGCAGGAATGCCGCGAACTCTTCGCCGCCGAACCGCGCGCCCACGTCACCGGCGCGCAACGAACCGCGAATGACTCCGCCCACGTCTTCCAACGTTTCACTGCCGACCAGATGTCCGTAAGTGTCGTTCACTTCTTTGAAGTGATCGAGGTCCATCATCAACACACAGAAGGGACGGTCTTCAGCTTCGGCGCGCGCGGCTTCACGGCGCAGCTCGGAAAAGAAAGACTTGCTGGTTAGCAGTCCCGTCAGATCGTCATGCACCAGCAGGCGATGGATCTGCTGCTGAAATTCGCGATCGAGCTCGTCAAGCATTTCAAAGCGAATCAATTGATCGCCGATCACGAACTTATCGCCGTCTTCAAGAAAGGCTTCGCTAATTGGTTTGCCGTTGAGCAGCGTCCCATTCGTCGATTTAAGATCGATTAGACGATAGCGCACCTCGCCTGTCGCATCATCGTGTTCGGTACTAATCTGCGCGTGTAGTCGTGATGCCTGCGAGTCGTTGATGCGCACGTCGGCATCGAGGGCACGCCCGAGCGTCACTTCGGCGCGTTCCAGGGGAATCGGCACCGCCAGCAATTCGCCGCGCAGAAAAACCAGCGCTGGTCGCCGTTCAGGGTGCGAGTCGCCAGACTGACGGCTTTGCGTCGTGCTTAGTTCAGTGTGGCCGGAAATCTCTTCGATCTTGATGGTCATAGGCAGGACCCGCGGTACCGGGGCGACTCGGATGGCTCCTCATGAGCCATTGGCTATCTTATCGCGCCGCTTTAGTTGGCAGCAATAGTTTGATTTAGGCCGCGCTTGTCGCGCGCAGATGCGCCCTCTATAATTCGGTTTCAGGCCAACTTTTCAAAAATCCGCAGTTTTCGGAGTGCAAGCTTAGGAAGAGTTAAACCATGGGTTGCAATGTAAAGACCGTTGAAGTGGAACCGCTGGTTTGCCCTAATGCGCCCCCCGACCTTTCGGTCGAGCGGGTGGCGCTGGCGAATCTACCAACTGAATGGGGCGACTTCAAGATCGCCGGATATCGCTCCCGCACCAGCAATGAAGAATTCGTGGTGATCTTCAAGGGTGAACTGCGACCCGATATTCCGACGCTGGTGCGCATTCACTCCCAGTGCCTGACGGGCGATGTTTTCGCATCGACAAAGTGCGATTGCGGACAACAACTGCATACGACGATGCAGATGATCGAAAAGGAAGGCCGCGGCGCAATTGTCTATCAGCAGCAGGAAGGCCGCGGTATCGGCATCATCAACAAGATTCGAGCTTACGCTTTACAGGATCAGGGGGCGGATACAATAGAAGCGAACCAGCGGCTCGGACTGGCCGTCGATGCGCGCGAGTATCGTCAATGCGCTGAGGTGCTGTTCGATCTCGGACTCTGTAAGGTGCGAGTAATTTCTAACAACCCGGGAAAGTTACAGGCGCTGGAAGAAGCCGGCCTGGAGATCGTCGAGCGGGTCGCGATTGAAGTTGCTGCCAGCGCGCCGGCCACCAGATATCTACGTACCAAAAAAGAAAAGCTCGGTCACCTGCTGAACCTCAAACGAGTCGAATGATCAGTTGAGCGCGGGAATCTTTATCCACTGCATGGCAGTACCGGCCTTGCCGCTGCTGGCGTCACGCAGTCCCACCCGAACCTGATATAACCCCGCCGGCAGCCACGACTGGAAGCGATAGATAGCTGGAAGGTTCTGCTCGGGCGAATTCTCGGCCGCCCCCAGGATGCGCACGCGGCCGACGAAACTACTTTTCGGGTTCCCCTTGTCGTCATAAATAATCCCGCCGATATCTACTACCGCTATTTGCTTTCCATCGGAAACGTCAAAGGTTAGAGCGGCGCGATTTATTTCCAGTGAAGCGACGACCTTTGTACCCACCCCGGGCACCTGAAGGAATTCGAGAGAAAGCGCGGTGGGAACTTCACCCTGGGCCAGCGGCGCGTCGATCACTGCGCGCAGGTCGTTTTCAGCCGCTTTTGCGGGATCCTTTTCGTGTTTAGGTTTGATCGTGAGCATCGGGAGAGGGGTCGTCCGAAAGTACCCGCGGCGCAAGCGCACGACCAGGTCCGGTCGATCTTTGATGCTGACGGCGATGTGGCTGAACTTACTCCCCTTCTGTTTTTCGTCACTGGGGCGCCATGCAAGCAGGTAGTAGTTCGCGGTTTCGTCCAGGATCTGATCGATCCATTGGTTCATGGGGAGATTGGTGTTGCGCAGGGGGCGACCGCCGGTGTCGCGCGCGAGCGCATTAAGTCCATCCTGGGATGAGGTGACCTCGCCGATGGCAGCGCCCGCCAGTTGACCAGCCGGATCCGAGGGCCGGTTGTTGGTGGCATCCATCTCTCCGCTGATGATTCCCCGGGCATCGAGAGTGTAAATCACTACACCGGCGCGTCCGGCCGCGTCCGTGATGCGTTTGATTCTTTCCGTGGAACCATACTGCCGATCGTTCAAATAAAACCCGTCAGAGATCACAAAGACAAGCTTGCGACCGGGAAGCTGGCCCGCCGTCCGCATCAACCCTTCCAGTTGAATGAGAGAGTTGTCGGTGTCAGGCGCGCTCTGCACGACGATCTGGCGGGCCCTTTCGATAACCAAACTGCGAGCGCCCTGCGTGTTCACCATGCAGACGACTTCACCGCTGTGCGTGAAGCAGTTCTGCTTCATTACTTCTGACACGTAATAGCCGATGGCCGCCTCGTCGCCATCGCGAATTCGCGAAGCCATGTATTCGGTCATGGGAGGACCATCCGTATCAACTTTCGAGTTCCCCCGATATTTCAGGCGGGCCACGGCAGTTTGTAGCACGACCTTATCGTCGGTGAATTGCTGCAGGAACCCGATCTGTCCACTCGCCGAAGTGACTGCCACCTGATCGTGTTCAGCGACTCCAGCGTCGATGAATTCGGTCAGCGCTTTGCGCGTGCGTACGATGCTGTCGGGCGATAGATGAAGATCGTCGACGAAAAACAGCATGGTGCGGCCCCGCCGGGATGCCGCCGTGGGATTCATCGAAGCCGAGCCTTCAGGTTGGGTGTCCTTGCGGCGCGGGCCCGAAGTGACGCGCTCGAAAAAGGCGATTGGTTCCGGCTTCTTATCAACGATCAATTGAAATTGGTCGGAGGTCAGCTGGTCGACAAACCGGCCTTTCTTGTCAAAGACCATCACATCGGTCTGGACCAATTCGGTGTTTACACGAATTACGTCGTCAGGACGCGTTTGCGGATTGGTCTGCGCATGAACGGCCACGGCGGCGAGCAGTGCGGACAAAGCCACTGCGAACACGTAGAGGAAACGGCGTGTCTTGCGAAAGCTCATACTATTGCTTCGACCTGAGCTCTTTTATGGTGGTGCGAATTTGCTCGGCGTCGCGTGCTTTCGGATCAAGCTGCAAATACTTTTCCAGCTGATCAGCGGCGTCTTTGTTGCGCTTGGCGCTCATATAGAGTCCGCCAAGATATTTATGCGCGGGCGCCAGGTTTTCACCGCCGTTGCTTACAGCCAATTCCATTTCACTCTGCGCCTCGGTGTATTTTCGCAACCGAATCAGCACTAAGCCCAGGTAGTAGTGCGCGTTCGGCCCGCGACTGTTTAATTTGATCGCTTGTCGCAGGTGACTGTCCGCTTCACCCAGCCGTTGACTTGCTTCGTCTGTTTTCTTTTCGGTCAGGCTTGCCGTGCTGAGATTGTAAAGTGCAATCCCAAGATTCAACTGGGCCATAGGATCATTGTCTTTAAGTTTGAGAATGGCACGGTAAGTCTCCGCCGCCTTTTCCATTTGGCCCAGCTTTATGTATTGCAGGCCCAGCTCTGTCAACGCCATCAAAAATGTCGGGTGCAACTTCACTGCCTGTTCAAAGAATTCGACCGCTTTCTTGGCGTCACCCTTCTGGGCCGCGTCGTTACCTTTTGTATAAAAATCGATCGCGGCCTTGGGCGCGCCAACAAACGCCGGATTGTTCTCCGGATTCAGTTTGAGGTAGATCGGAACTTGATATACGGGCGCCGGTCCTTCGATGGTGACGCTCTCCCGAGCGACCTCGTAGTCCTTCCCGGCGTTAACCGTAACTTGATAAGGTCCTGCGGCAAGATTGTTAAAGTTAAATGCGCCGTCCTGATCGGCAAACGCTGTGCGAGTGCCCTCAGGCGTTTCCAAGGTTATGCGCACCGCCGTCGTTGGTGGAGTTCCGCCGGCAAAAATAATCCGGCCCTGGATTGAGCGCCCGCCGCCTGAGCCTGCAGCATCGCCTCGATTCGCTCCGAGACTCTGCGCGACGCTGTGGGGTGCCAGCGCGAGCACTAATAAGCAAAAGGCAAGTAAGATTTTGAACATAGAACTACCTCCAAAGATATTCGCTTGAAAATTTTAGTTGACGTCAAAACGATCAGGCTTTGGCGCGGAGTTCCCTGATAGTGGTCCGGGTCTTATCCGCATCGGGAGCATTCGGCGCCAATTTGAGATACGTTTCCAACTCATCGGCCGCGCGTCGATAATTGCCGTTTCTCCAGTAAATTCCGGCGAGAAAGTAGTGCGCCTGAACGATCTGATCGCCTCCCAGCGTGACGGCTCGTTGCAACTCGCGCTCAGCTTCCAAATATCTCGCGTTGTCTTCGGCCCGCGCCGTTCGTTTGCGCACCAGCGCGATTCCCAGATACATGTGAGCAGTAGCCGCGTTGTCGTTCTTTTGCAAGACCAGCCGCAATTGCGTTTCCGCCTCGTTGAAATTGTTATTTTCCAGCAGCGCGATACCGTAATTCAAACGGGGCACAACTTCATCGGGCGTCAACCGCACGACAGTAGACAACGTCAGAACGGCTTTTTGCACCTGGCCGGTTTTCAAATACTGAACGCCGAGTTCGTTCAGGGCGCGGGGGAACTGCGGATAAGCGTTGACCGCGGCTTCCAGTTCGGCGATGGCTTCTTTGCTGTTGTTCAGGCGGATGGATTCCAACGCTTTGTAGTAATTGTCGGTCGCCGCCTTAGGCAGATTGGCCAGGTTCGCATCCACTACGGATGCTTTCGCGGAGGGCTTGGTGCGTTTGGGCAAAAGGTAAATCGGCAAGATGATGGCCCGCGGCGTCGCGACCGAAATATTGCTTGTGCGAATGCTGGAACTGCCGGGGTCGTCGATAAAAACCGGTTCCCTGACGGCGTCATATAGATCAGTACCGGGAATCACCACGGTGTAGGACCCCGCCGACAGATTGCGAAAGCTGAACGTCCCGTTAAAGTCAGAAAAAACCGTGAGGGTTCCGGAGGCACTCGTCTCGAGTGAGATTTTTACGCCCGGGTCGTCAGCTTTGCGTCCCGAAGGAAAGTAAATGCGTCCTTCGATCGAGTGGCGGCCGCCGGTTCCGGTGTAGTCGATCGCGCCCTGTGCCCGGATGGCCACAGCGGATAAAACCAGCGAGATGGACGCAAGTATGAGAACAAAGAGCCGCCGGGAAAAAGTTGCAGTGACTGACTGAAGCCCTGAATTATTCATTTTCAAACAGCCCCTTTGAAAGATGTGGCGGGTTGGCAAAAGGCCGAGGGAAAAGGGCCTTTAAAAAACAAAGGAGGAGCGAGAAAGATTTTCTCGCCCCTCCCGGCTGTAAGCTTCACGCGCTCGCGGCTGAGCCTCTGGCGCGGGAAGGCGGTTAGCTTAGAAAGAGAACTTCGCTCCCAAGCGCAGTGCCGACGGGAACTGGTAGTTCAGTCCGGTGCCGTAGAACGGATTGGCGAACTGAATGCCCTGGGCTCCCGAGATTCCGCTGTTGATGCGAAGCGTCGAATCCAGTCTGGTAGCCCGCTGCGCATTGGTTACGTTGAACCAGTCCGCAGTGAAGCGGAGCTCGCGGTGCTCACCCATCTTAATTGGGTAGTAACCGCCGAGATCCAGCTGGAAGGTCGTTGGCGACCGGTTGGCTCCCGCACTGACACCGCCCGGCGCGTCGGCCGGGATAATGGCCGTGCCGCGCTGCACCGCAAATCCTTCATCGTTTCCGTAAACCGGATGCGGGATTTGGGCGTTGAACGGAATACCCGACTGCATGTAGAAGTTGGCCGAAACCAGGAATTTCCACGGAGTCCGGTAGCTGGAGTTGAATTTCAATTGGTGCGGGCGATCGTTCGGCAGACGCCCGTAAAGGTTTACGTTGAGGCTGGGCAGATCGAACAGCGAAGTGATGTTCGGATCCGACTGGCCGTTATCGTTACGGAACAAGCCTTCGTAGTTACCAATCAGGCTCGAGTAAACGTACGAAGCGATGAACTGATAGTTGTGCGAGAACCGCTTCGTGGCCGTGAACTCAAGTGCCCGGTAGTAACGACGCGCGCGACCAAAACAACCGATGGTTGGATCGGAGCAGGCGATGCGTTCAGTCAGGCTCTCGCCCGGATTGAACAGGAAGTAGGTTGCCCCGTCATTAAACGAACCGTCTTCGATGACTGAACCCTGGGTGCGGTAGATGCCGCGGAAACCCACGGTCAGGTCTCTAACGAGTTCGTACTCGATACCGGCAGTTACTTCATTGTTCGTTTGTGGCTTCAGATCGGGATCGATTGGAGTCGCTTCGCAACCCAGACAACCAAGTCCCGAAGCTGTGCCCGCGATAATTGCCGAACCAGTAGGCGCACCGTAACGATTAACGTTAGCGTTGCGATCGAGCTGGATGTCATCGCCGCCGGCGCGAACGTTCACGTCGAGCGGGATGGGCGTCTCGAGCACGCGGGCATAGTTCACGAACAGCTTACCTCTACCCTGGCCCGTGAAATCCCAAATCAGGCCAACGCGCGGTTGCAGGTTGTCCTTGAAGTTGTTGAGCTTGATGTAGGTGGTGTTCGTTCCGTAGGCCTGCTGGTAATCCCAACGCAGCCCGAAGTTGAACTGGACGTCCTTCGTGATTTTGAACTCGTCCTGAATGTAGAAGCCCTGCATCCGGGTCGTGGTCTTATCGCTGCCCGTGTTCAACAGGAAATCGCGAGTCCGATAGCTGGTTGAAATCAGAATCGGATTGACGCTGAGTTGGGCAGCGGTCAAGCCTCCGTTCACCGAAACGCTGGTGATTCCGGCCGGACCGGTTGCGGTGTCAATCAGACGCTGAAAGGTCGTCGTGATCGTCGCGGTGGGGCACTGGGCCGCCGTCGCGCTGACTGCGACACAGACGCCGAAGTTATTGGTCACACGCACACCACCCGGCATGTTGGTGGCGGGAAACGGCGCGCCCGCTTCCTCACCAGTCGGATCGGTGTAGGTTCTGCCGGCGCCGCTGGAACGGGTGAAGATCTTGTACTGGTTCTCCGCAAACTCAAAGCCGTACTTAATCGTGTGACGGCCGTAGATGTTCTGCAGACGGGCCGCTCCTTCCCAGCGATTACGGTCCTGATCGGAAACCAGGCCAAATCCATCACGCGTGTAATTTCTGACCAACGATCCGCCATTGCGGCCGTCGACGAAAGAAATAATCAGCGAGTTCAGATTACCTGCGGTCCGGGGCGTGGCTGTAAGCGTTACCGGTACTACTGCGCCGGCACGAGCCACGGCAAAGTTGTCGAGATTAAGCGCCGTGTTTGCCACACTGGCCACGGGGATCGTGTTCGCGCGCTGCAAGTGCAGGCCGAACATGAACTCACCGATCCACGTCGGCGTAATGGTCGAATTCAGACGTGCCGTGTAGTTGTGACCACCGGTTTCGATCGTGCCCCGGAAGCTGTCCAGGTTGGCGCCGAAACCATTGTCAGGAACGCGCGCGTTAACCCGGAACAGGAAACCTTCCTGCTTCGTGAAGTCGCCGAAGGTCGACAGCGTCAGCGTGTTGTTGCTGTTCAGACCCCAGGTAAGTTTTCCGGCGTAGAACGGCGTAGTGACTTTGTTCTCAACCGGCAGGAGGAACGTCTGGGTCAGGTACTCGTTCTCACGACGGTGCGGATTGAAAGCACCGAAAAACCAGAGCTTGTCCTTGATGATTGGTCCGCCGATATCAACGCCGGCGTCGATTTCCGAGAAACCGCTCGGCGCAGCACCTGTAAACGGGAAATTCTTTACTTCGCGCACCATACCTTTGGTGGTGAAGTATGCGAACGCATCACCGCGAATCTCGTTACTTCCGCTCTTGGTAATAACGTTGAAGATACCGCCCGTGGCGCGGCCGTATTCGGCGCTGTACGAGCCGGTCTTGATTTCAACTTCCTGAATAAACTCGAAAGGCAGGTTTGCGCCTGAGCCGCCGAAAGCGGGGTCAGTCGTGTTCACGCCATCGAGAATGTAGTTATTCTCGGGACCCGATGCGCCGCCCACTGAGGGGTCACGGTCACGGCCCGAAGCATCTTTCAAACCAGACGGCGAAACGGTCGGGGCGATAGTGTACAAGCCCTGGACCGTGCGCTGGGTCGGGAAGTTCGAAAACTGGTCCGAGGTAACGTTGCTACCGCTCGTGTTGCTGGTGACGTCAATTCCCGCCCCCGCCGTGCCGGTAACAGTCACACTTGCTTCCTGGCCTTTGATGGCGACCTGGACATTGCCGGTGCTGACTTTGTCGAGATTGACCTCGACCATTTCCGATCTTTTGGTTTCAGCAAAGCCGGACGTAGCGGCAACCGTTACCTCATATTTTCCCGGAGGCAGGTTCCCTACGCGATAGCGTCCCTGGTCATCCGTGGTGGCCGACTGAGCTGAAATCAGATTTGACCCACTGACTGTGACGGTCGCATTGGGCACGGCGTTCCCCTGGGGGTCAGTCACCGTACCTTCAATGGCGCCTGTCGTTGCCGTCTGTGCCATCGCGCTAACGGCAAAAAGCGCCAAGCACATGGCAAAAACGAACATTAAAACTTTTCTCATCATTTGTTTCCTTTCTTTGAAGCCTTCAACCGAAGGCTCAGTGCTAATTGAATACAATTCGTTGGCTAGCCTGAGAAAGCGGCAGCCTGATAATTCCGAATATCTAGCGGCGTCGCGACCACTGCGTTGGTTGTCAACTTCGTTCAATCGAATCTATACCGCCAGCAAAGAGTAAATTCCGCGGCCTTTCAAGCAATGACGATGCCATAGCCGGCTGGGCCTGAGGGGCGCGAAAACTTGCGATATTGGGGCTTTACGGCCGATTGTAAATCCGAAATTTCGGTTTTATTCCGAAATTTGGGAAACCAGCTGGCAGGGTTCTGGGAGAAGGATCAAGGCACAGGCGGCGGTGCTCGCAATTTTTGGATGGCCTCACGAATCTCGCTTGCGTTCTTCAGATCAGGGTTTTCCCTGAGAAGGGCCTCTAACTCATTAGCAGCCTGCTTTCGATCACCTTTCATCTCGAAGAACATCGCCAACGAAAAGTGATCCGCAGACATTTTGTTCTTACTCAAGTCTGCCAATTGTTTCAGTGACGATTCAGCGCGACCAAGAAGGTAACTGCGATCATTCGCCGCTTGCGCAGACTTCGCGGGATCAATCGAGTACGCCTGATTTATCAGCGCCTTCGTTTTTAGCAGCACATTGACGGGATTGGTTGGATTCAATCGCGCGGCTTCAGCGAAGACTGCGACGGCCACCGCGAAATTTCGCTGAAGCATCAAGATTAAGCCGAACGATTGATAGGCACGGTCGTCTTTCGGATTGATCTCGCGCGCGCGATCGAGTTCCGTCGTCGCCTCTGGTAGCCGGTTCGCGTTCAGAAACAATTTGCCGAGCATCAGATGCGCGTCAAAGTAGTCGGGAAAATTTTGTATCGCATCAGTGAGTGCCTTTATTGATTCTTCGGTTCGTCCTTCGCTGTCGAGCTTGACCGCTCGTTCAAATGATTGTTGGGCAGCTTTCGGCACGACTTGGGAAAAAGAATTAATCACGCCAATGCGCGCGGTCGGCTTCGCGCGCAAGGGACGCAGCTGAATGTTTTCCGTAAACATCTGCGGAGTCGATCCAGAGACTTCAATAGTCAGAGACGTTGTTTCGAAAGTCGCGTCATCACCGTCAACAGTCAGTTCATAAGTTCCGGTCCCAATTCCTGAAAAAGAAAAGCGGCCGCTGAGGTCGGTGAATGTTTCGTAAACCGGACGGCCGGCAAAGGTCAGCACCACGCGCACTGATTGATTTGGTGCGCTGCCGCTCGGCGCGACCACCCGGCCCTGAACTGTGTGTCCGCCCTGCGCTAAGGCAACGGTCGCGAACAGAAGCAAGAGGGCTAAAGTGGCCAGACGGATCGTCAACAACATATCAAGTTGAAATTATACAGCCGGTGGGTGAAAAAATTTGGGGCACTCGAACTGCGAGTGCCCCGGAGTAAAGTAGTCAGCTCATGACGCTAGAAGCTAAATCTCGCACCCAATTGAGCCTGGAATGGAATTCCGAGTGGCTCGGAAAATCCGGTTGCGCCGAAGAAGTTAATCGGCTTGCCGAAGTCTGGTGTTCCCGTGACGTTCTGAAACTCGCGACCGAAGTTCGCGGTGTTGAAGACATTGAAGGCCTCGAAGAAAAGGCCAAGTTTGCGGTGTTCGCCAAAATTAAAGTTTTTGGCCACACGCACATTCAACTGCGAGAACATGTCGCCCCGAATCGTGTTCGGTGGCAGGTGATGTTGATCGTTACCATCACGCGATTCGCGATCAACGGTAACGCCATCGCGGTTGATGTCGCAGACGCATGACGGGAAGATGCTGTAGGCCCTCGACGATGCCATTTGGAAAATTGGAGACACCTGGAAACCCCATGGCAGATCGAAGATGCCCGAGAGCACGAAGCGGTGACGCTCGTCGGCGTCGGTCGGCCCAAAGTTCTCAGTCGGATCGAATTTAACAAAGGCGTTCTGTCCCTGGTTCCCGAAGTCCCCGGTCTGGCCGAACCAGGCTTGCGATTTCGAAAGCGTATAGTGCGCGTTAAGTTGGTACTTATTCGCGTACCGGCGCTTGAACGAAACCGTGAAGCCGTCATAACGCGAGCGACCATCGCTCTGCGCAACGCTGATGCGCGCAAACGGAGTTGACGTACCAAACGCTGCGATCAGTTCAGCCGCGTGGGCGGCGAATTGCGGTGCGAGCACGCGCGGGAAAGAACTGGCCGACTGCGAACGTTGGGCGTTATTCAGCGGCCCTGTGCGCGGGTTGATGTCGAGACCCGTGAACTCGTGCAGGCCCAGGATGTGAACATAGTCGAACTCCAAGGCCATGTTGTGCCCCAGCTCTTGCGCATACCCCAAGTTCCACTGCTGCGTGTAAGGGGATTCGAAATCCGGATCGAGCATGCGGCCTCGCGAGCCGGGCAGCGGATTTGTAAGTGGGCGCGGAATCGTCGGTGGCGGCGAGTTACCTGCCAGATTGTCACCGTCGTTCAGGAACGAAGCGTAGATTTCCGGGTTCGCCTGCTGCACCGCAAAGAGCGGAACGTTCAAGAACGATTGATCATAATAGATTCCATATCCGCCGCGCAGGACGGAGCGCGAGTTTCCTTTAAAATCCCAAGCAAAGCCTATACGCGGGCTGATGTTGTTCTTGTCATTTTTCGGCAGGCTTCGCGCCCACGGACTGCCGATGATCTTCAGCGCTCGATAGGCGCGATTGTCTGCGGCGTGGCCCGCATCGACAAAGCCAATATCGATGTCATAGCGTGCGCCGATGTTCAGTGTTAAGCGCGGCGTGACCTTCCAGTCGTCCTGCACATACCCCGCAAACTGCTTAGCTCCGTCGCGAAGATTGAAAGACGGGTCTCCGCCCGCCAGGATTACCGCGTCAACGACGCCAAAACCTGCTACCTGCGCCGCGGTACAAGTTGAAGTGCCATTGATGACCGGGCAGGTTATCGGCCCAGGGTTCACCTGGTGAGTAAGGAAGCCCTGCGGGAACTGGCCCGGGTTGTTGGCAATCTGATCGGGGTCGAAAATGAACTCATACGATGCCCCTGATGAGAACGCGAAAATACCGCCCAGAGTAGGCTCGTACACAAAGTCGGCGCCGAACTTCAAACCGTGATTGCCACGCGTATAAGTCAGATCGTCACGGAACTGGTGTTTCTTCTGTATCGTCTCTTGCGGCACGTTGCCGTTCCGGCCCACGCTGATCCCGGACGGGAAGAACCAATTCGGCAAATCAGTTGTCGCCAAAATCTGGTTGTCGAAGGTCGAGTATTGATATGTGAATTGGTTGACGACGCGCGTGCTCGCCACCCAGGTTTCGTTTGCGAGGAAACTGTAGAGCGTGTTCAGCGACTTATTGCCGCCCGATAAGTCAGTACGGACGATGAGAAAGCCGGCCTGGTCATTCAGAGCGTTGTTGTTCTGACCGGCAAAGCGCGTTACCAGCGTGTGCTTATGGTTAAGGTTGAAGTCGCCCTTGACGGTGTATTGCCAATCGTTGAAAGGCTGCGGCAGAAACTGCACCGATTTGTAGCCGAACGGCTCAAGAAACTTAATCGAAGCTTGATCGGCGCCCGGGACAATTGAGTTGCCGCGCTCACGCGTGTGCTCGACAGTACCGAAGAAGAAGGCTTTGTCCTTCTTAAGGGGACCACCGATCGAGCCGCCAAACTGTTGACGACTGAATGGTGGTTTGACCGCGTCGGCAGGATTTGGAAACAGGTTCGGGTTAGCGTCGGCCAGCAGCTTTGGTGCGTTCGCATTCAACGCGTCATCACGGAAAAAGCCAAAAACCGATCCGTGAACGCTATTTGTTCCGCTCTTCGAAATAACCGAAAGCAGAGCGCCACCAGACCGACCGTTGGCAGCGGAAAATCTCTGCGTGGAAAGCGCGAACTCCTGAATGCCTTCCATCGAGAAGTTTTGCAAGATTCCACCGACCGCGTTGTCTTTGTTGTCGCCGCCATCAACCGTGATGTTTAGATTCCTCCCTGATGAGCCACCGATGGAAAAGGTGCCCACGCGGGCCTTGGTCGGATCGAACGAAGGCGCCAGTGTCGCGCCGGGAATCAGCACGGCCAGCGAAGCGAAAGAACGGCCGTTAACCGGCAAGTCTTCCATCTGCCTTTGATCGATGACGCCGCTGACTTCCGTCTTCGTCGTCTCGATGAGCGGCGTGTTTTCTGCCGTCACGGTCACTTGGGCAGTCGCACCGGCGGGCCTCAACGTCGCATCGACGGTTAAGCGTGACAGCACATTGACAACTACTTCCTCTTGAACAAACTTGGCGAAGTTTGACGCATCAACTTCCAATTTGTATCTGCCCGGAACCAACTGCGGGATCTCGTAAGTTCCTTCGCCGCTGGTTTGCACTGTGCGTGACGCGTTGGTGCCGATATTAGTCACGGTTACCGTAGCACCCGGAACCACCGCGCCTTTTTCGTCTTTCACAACTCCCGTGAGCGTGCCCGTGCTCGAAGTTTGCGCGGCGGCGCTCACGCTAAGCGCGCACACGGCGACAAGAAACAGCAGAAGTTTTCTCATGGTCTCGATTCCTTTCGTGGAAACGGTTGATTGATCGCGTGGAACCCGGCTAATCCGACACTGGATTCCGGGGGTAACTCGAATTACGAAGTGCTGTGGTAAGAGCGCCATCGTTTCGATGCCCAGGTTGGAAAAGAATCAGGCAACGAGAGTACCACAGCAAACAGCTATCAAGAACGGAGTCTTCACACTTATTCCCCCCAAGTCAGAACTATTGCAAATCCAAATTTTTGGTTTTGCCTCCAGATTTCCGGGATTATGCGACGGTTCGGGCGTGAGCTTGTCGAAGCAATCTCTGTGATAGACTGCCGCAGCCCTATTCCCTGATTAGGTCTCAAGAATTGTCCCAACGCATCTACCGCGACCCGGTCCATAACATCATTCCTCTGCGCGATGACGCCGAGGGTCAATTGATGGTTCGGTTGATCGACGCGCCAGAGTTTCAAAGGCTGCGACGAATCAAGCAACTGGGACTCGGACTCTACACATACCAGGGCGCGGAGCACTCACGCTTTACCCACAGCCTCGGCGCGGCGCACTTGATGACGCGCATTCTCGATCGTCTCAGCGACACTTACGAGATCGATGCAGAAGATCGAATCGCCGCGCGCGCTGCGGCTTTGCTTCACGACGTCGGCCACGCGCCGTTTTCGCACGCGATGGAAAAAACTCTCGGCGTTCATCACGAGCAAGTCACGATCGCTGCGATTACTTCCGTAGAAACTGCGCTCAATCAAACGTTGAGTTCGCATTCGCAGGAACTGCCTGCGCGGGTGGCCTCGATTATTCGTGGAGACTTCAAGCCGGCCGCGCTGGCGCAGCTCGTGTCGTCGCAACTGGACGTCGATCGCATGGATTATCTCTTGCGCGACTCGTTGATGACCGGGGCGAAGTACGGCCTCTACGATCTCGAGTGGATCATCAACGCCCTGCAAATCGACGAGGCGCACGATCGGGTATTTGTCGCCGCGCGCGGCGTCTATGCCGTCGAAGAGTATTTGCAGGCGCGTTACTACATGTTCCGGCAAGTTTACTTTCATCGCACGTTGCGATCTGCTGAAGCAGTCTTGCGTTCGGCGCTGCGGCGGGCGCTGGAACTAACGACGAGCGGCAAAGATGTTTGGCATGCTCCCGGCGCGGCCTTCGCCAAGGTCCTCCGGCGCGAGCAGCTGACAATTAATGAGCATCTTCAGATCGATGATTCGGACGTCATATTTCATCTCAAACAATGGCAGGAAGCCGGCGATGAAGTCTTGCGCGATCTAAGCCGCCGATTCGTGAACCGCACGTTGTTCAAGGCAATCGATCTCGACATGCCGGAGGACGAGCGCGCGCATTTCATCGCTACGGCCCGCGAAGTCGTGACTCGCGCCGGTTTCGCTGCCGAGTATTACTTTATCGAAGACCGCGCCACGGACGTCCCTTACTACGGTTACTACACCGGCGAAGGCGACGAAGAGCACGGCCGAATTTACGTTGAAGATGGGTATGCGCACCCTCAGATTCGCGAAATCAGCGAAATCAGCGAGGCTGTCCGCGGACTGCGGCGCGGCTATGAATTGCATCGGGTTTGTTTTCCTGCGGAAGTAAAGGAACAGATCTACCGCCTCTATCACGGCACATCCGCCAAACCGTCAACCGCAACGAGTTCCTAGGCAGCGTCAGCGCGCCCATCAGCTTCTAACCATCGCTCGAGCAATCTTAAGTCAGGCTTTTCGCCACAACCCGAAACTGCCGATGCAGCGCATTCATTCATGGATAACTTCAATCTTCGTCGTGCTGGCCTGGAGCTGCGCCGCGGTCGCGCAATCGGAAAATCCTCTTCAAGTCACTAAGGTATTCGCCACCCTCGAAGGGCCCGTCGACACGCTCAGCAGCAGTCGCCACGAAGGGTTCGCGCTCGTGACCCTGAACGACGTCATCGTCAACGGCAAAGTAGTTATTCCCAAAGGCGCGAAGATTCTGGGCCAGGTGGTCGCAGTCACCAGTAAGGGCAAAGAGGCGTCAAAATCAGTGCTGGCCCTGTCCCTCGATCGGGCCGTGACCGACGCCGGCGAGATTCCGCTGCAGGCGATAATTGTGGCTGTTGCCGCGCCGAAGAAGTCGGAATTAGAGGTTTCGGCGAACCCCATCGTTCCGAATGGTTCGAAAGGCAGCGCGCCGGCCGAAAATATGGTCAATTCTGGTGACGTGACCTTGCTGCTGACTGACAACTCTCAGGGCGTGTTGGGTTTTGAGGACGTGAGTATCTCCTGGCAGCTGAGCGTTCCTCCCGCACTAACAATCCTGGCGACCCGGGCCAAACGGTTAAGACTCGAAGCAGGCAGCCAGATGCTTTTGCGCATGATGCCGCCTAAGACTTCCAACTAAATCCTTTGCTCATTCTGCGTCACTCATTCTTGTCTCGCACGTTAGTCTTTCTTTGGTTGTTATTGCTGATGACAACGGTCGCGCGCGCGCCGCTCGCGCAAACACGGCGTGTGCGAATTGCGGTTCTGGATTTAGGACAGGCGCCGCTCGGTCGCGCCGCGTATGAAACGATCGCAAAACAGATGGCGCAGAATCAGAGCATCACGCTCGTTGATCGCGATCAGACAAAGGCCGCCGCTGCTGGACTTGGTTATGGTGGTTCGTTGAATCTTTCGTTGTCCGAAGCACGCGATCTGGGTTCAGCAATCGGGTGTGATTTTTTTATTCTGGGCGAAGCCGACAGTTTGCGAAGATCTCCATCGGACTCTCCAACGTACTTCGAATCGTATATTTCAATCTTCATCGTGAGTGCGCGCACCGGGCGGCTGATTTTGTGGGCCAGGCCGACTATAACTCGCCCACAAGCTAACGCCGCCGAAAAAGAACTACTCGGACTCCTGGCGACTGACATCAACAGTCGCTACATCCCGGCGATATTCATGGCGACCGAGGACGAAAAGGCCGAGCGGGCGCTGGCTGTGGAACAAACGACGCCGGTCATCGAAGCCATGTCAGAAGGCGAGGGTGAAACTGATAATGGCACGCGGCCGCCGCGTCCATTTCGCAGGCTGAAACCTCCATATCCGGAAGCTGCCGCGCACGCGCAGCTTGAGGCGGTGGTGGACGTGTTGGTGGACGTCGATGAAAAAGGCGAAGTGAGCCGCGCAGAGATCGCCCGCTGGGCTGGCTACGGTTTGGATGAATCCGTCATCGCCACGGTTAAGCAACTTCATTTTTTCCCCGCAATGCGCCATGACCGCGCGATGCCGATGCGCGTTCTGCTCCGTTACAACTTCCGCAAACCCGCCCCAAATACTTCGCAGTAGCAAGGCGCGCAGTTCGCCGATCGCGGGCGATGCCGGCCATTGCTCATGTTATGATTCTCGTTCGCGCGGGAACCAATCAATGCTTTATCTGTCGCAGGTATTAGGTCGACCTATCGTCGATCTCGAAGGCGAGCGTGTCGCCTGGCTGAAGGACGTAATCGTGCGTCTCGGTGAAGGCGATCATCCGCCGGTGGCCGGCTTTGTCGCGCGATATCGCCGGCGTGATTTTTTTCTGCCGCGCTGGCGCATCTCGCACTTTGACGAACAGGGCGTGCGATTGAATTCAGACATTCTCGATCTCCGTCCATTCGGGCGGCGCGACGGCGAGGTGATGCTCGCGCGTGACGTGCTCGACAAACAATTGATCGACGTGGACGGCAAGCGCGTGGTGCGCGTCAACGATGTGCAGATTATTGAAGCCGCGAATGAGTGGCACGTGGTGGGCGCGGACGTGAGTCTCGCTGGTTTGTGGCGACGACTGGCGCCGCCGTTCATGCGACGCGGGCGACCAGTCGAAGTCATCGACTGGGCCGACGTCGGTTATCTCGCGACCGACGCCGCAACTGTTCAATTGAAATCGTCGCGCGGCAAACTCGCGCGCCTGCATCCAGTGGAAATCGCACGACTCGCGGAGGCGTTTTCGTATCAACAAGGCGCTGAAATCGTCGAATCGCTCGACGACGAAACTGCCGCCGAAACGCTCGAGGAAATGGCGGCTGCGCGTCAGGCGCAGATTCTCGGCGACATGGACGAAGAGCGCGCTGCGGACATTCTCGAACGCATGTCGCCTGATGAAGCAGCTGACGTTCTTGGCGATCTTCCCGAGGGAAAAGCCGAGGACTTGCTCAATCTCATGGAGGATGACGAACAGTCGGACGTCGCAGAGCTGCTGCCCTACGAAGACGATACGGCGGGCGGTTTGATGACTACTGAGTTCGTCACTTTGCCGCGCGACTTAACGGTCGGCGAAGCGCTGGCGAGGCTGCGCGAAATGGCCGAAACGCCAAACATGATTTATTACTTGTACGTCGTCGAGGGTGAAGCGTCCTGGAAACTTGTCGGCGTCATCGCGCTGCGCAACCTGATTCTTTCAGAGCCCTCGCTGCCGCTGGCAGAGGTCATGCGCACCGAGTTGCAAGTGGCCCACCCCGACGACGACGCCGACGACGTCGCGCAAAAGATCGCGGAGTACAATTTGCTCGCGCTGCCCGTCGTTGACGAAGTTGGCGACATACTCGGCATCGTCACCTTTGACGATGCCATTGAACTTTTGTTGCCGAGAGACTGGCGACAGCGTCTGCCGAGATTGTTAGCGTAAGAATTCAGACCGCCGTTTTAGAGGCGGACTTGTTCGCCATCGCCACCGCACAAGTCCGATGTTTAAGCGAGCAGCCAGAACAAGCAGTCGCAATCGCAAATCCGAAATCGAAAATGTCTGAGGGCCCGCCGAGTGTCAGAGCAGCACACCAACGTTGGCATCGCTGGACGGCGCATCTTGCGGCGGGGAGCTCAGGGTGTGCGCCGCACCGTCGCGCGGCGTCCACGCATCTTTCTCTATCTCTCGATCCTGGGACCCGGTGTCATTACTGCCAACGCCGGCAATGACGCCGGCGGTATCGCAACCTTTGCGTCAGTCGGCGCTGAACACGGATACAAATTACTGTGGCTGCTGATTCCACTCACGATCAGTCTTGGAATCGTGCAGGAGATGTGTGCGCGGATGGGTGCGATTACCGGCAAGGGGCTCGCCGATCTGATTCGCGAACGTTTCGGTGTGCGTTGGACGGCACTGATCATGTTCGCCCTGCTGGTGGCCAATGCCG
The DNA here is from genome assembly GCA_035606795.1 of Pyrinomonadaceae bacterium. Classification (GTDB taxonomy): domain Bacteria; phylum Acidobacteriota; class Blastocatellia; order Pyrinomonadales; family Pyrinomonadaceae; genus UBA11740. The sequence continues at coordinate 30,197 of DATNEI010000112.1, read as the reverse complement.
GCGTCACAGTTTCAGAATTCGTCGGCATTGCTGCCGCCATGGAACTGTTCGGCATCGCCCGCTACTTCTCAGTTCCGATTGCCGCAATGGCCATTTGGTGGCTGGTCGTCAAAGGCAGTTATCAACGGGTCGAGCGAGTTTTTCTCGTGATGTCGCTCGTGTTTTTGGGATACGTGGTGTCGGCTTTTCTCGCGCATCCAAACTGGCCGACAGTCGCGCGCGAGATGGTTCATCCCTCGTTCGAATTTTCGCCGCTATATCTCTTCACGTTCGTCGCGATCATCGGCACGACCATCTCGCCGTACATGCAGGTCTTCATTCAATCGTCTGTCGTTGAGAAAGGCGTGCGCACTGAAAATTATTCGCTGACAAAAGCAGACGTATGGATCGGAACGATCTTCGCGATCGCGATCGTATTCTTCATTGTGATCTCGACGGCGGCGACTCTGAATGCGACAGGTGATCACGTCGACTCGGCGGCGCAAGCTGCGCGTGCGTTGCGACCATTTGCAGGTCCCTACGCAGAACTCTTGTTCGGCATCGGTTTGTTCGGCGCGTCGATGATGGCTGCGGGAGTTGTCCCGCTGGCGACGGCGTATTCGATCAGCGAAGCCTTCGGTGTTGAAAAAGGCGTCTCCAACACTTTTCGCGAGGCGCCCACTTTTCTTGGCATTTTCACGTTTTTGGTGGCCCTCGGGGCGTTGATTGGCATGCTGCCCGGTCTGCCCATCATTCGGGTGCTCCTGATTACTCAAGTCATCAACGGCATTCTGCTGCCGGTGATTCTGATCGCCGTTTTGCGGCTTGTGAACGATCGCGAGTTGATGGGCCGGCATGTTAATGGGCCGTTTTACAACCTCGCCGCCTGGACAACCGCCGTGATCGTTTCTGCTTCTTCCCTGCTCCTAATCGTGGTGACGATTGTGCGATAGCACCGCCGCCACCGTTCCTGCACATTCACTCTCGCCAACATCGGCGTTTGATGATAAAAGTAGCACTCGCTCATCGCAGTCACACTCGGCCGGGAACTTCGCGTGACACTTAACCCTCGACAAAAGACCAACAATATCCTGCTGTATCTGGTGGCGACTGCGGTCGTGGGCGGAGCTACTTTTCTCTTCCTCAAGTTTTTCGGACATCCGGGCGCGGCACATTATTTCGAAAGTTGGTGGCGCATTCCCTGGCTGTTGCTTTTGTCGTTGCTGGTCTATGTCAGCATCCGCGTCCTGAATGCCTTGCTGTTCGATTTCGCGTTTCGCCTGCGACGCGGTTACGAAGCCCCCACTCTCGTCCGGAATATTTTCACGCTGGTAGTCTTTGCGATCGTTTTCGTCCTGATCTTCAACCGCGTCTATCAGGAAGTTAACCTCGGCGCACTCTTCACCACTTCCGCGATCTTCGGCGTGATCATCGGTCTCGCCTTGCAGGACACGCTGGGCAATTTCTTCGCGGGAATTTCTTTGCACGCCGATCGCCCATTTCAAGTGGGCGATGTCATCGTTGTCGGTCCGCAGAGACACACGGGCGTGGTTGAAGGAATCACATGGCGCGCGGTAAAGATTCGCACTTTTCAAAACCACATTGTGCTGGTGAGTAATAGCATGGCCGCGAAAGAATCGATTGAGGTTTGCCCGCGCGAAAACCTGAACGCGCGTATCGTTTTCTTCGGCACGCTATATTCGGATTCACCGGCAAAGACAATTCATGTCACGAGAGAAGCAATTCGTGAAGCTGACAATGTCTCGCAGAAGATCACTCCGATCGTGCGCATTCGCGACCTCGGTGAATCTTCGATTGACTGGGAGGTCAAATACTGGCTGAACGATTATGCGAAGTACAACGACACCGACGCGCTCGTGCGCCAACTGATTTGGTACGCACTACGACGCGCGAACATCACCTTTGCCTTTCCCACGCGCACGTTGCATCTCGAACGAAAGCCACCGGAATCGAAAGTCTCCGGCCCGCAAAAGGAAATCATCGAGCGACTTTCAGCCGTCGATATCTTTGCGCCGCTTTCTGTCGAAGAAACCGAAAAGCTGGCCGGCGCGACCTCACGCCATGTTTTCGCTCCGGGGGAACTGGTGATTCGCGCGGGCGACCAGGGCTCTTCCATGTTTGTGGTCCACAATGGCCGCGTCCAAGTCCAGGTGTCGGATGGCGGAAAAGCTCGCCCGGTAGCAGTGCTCAGCGAAGGCGCGTTCTTCGGAGAGATGGCGCTCTTCACCGGCGAACCGCGAACCGCGAGTGTGGTGGCGTTGGAGGAAACCGAAGTCCTGGAAATCGGCCACGCCGCGATGAAGCACCTGTTCGAAACGAATCCCGACCTCGCCGAAGCCATCAGTTGGACGATTGCCGAGCGCCGCGCCGGCCTCCAAGCCAGCTCTCAACAAGCCACTCAGGTCGCCGAGGATGAGTCCGCCGGCCTCCTTTCCTCTATCAAACGATTCTTCGGTCTCTAGACGAACAAGCACTTTTCCCGCGGATTTCCGAGCTGTTTGACGTGTCTCTGTAGACTTGACACGCGAACGCTCAGATATTATTATGCCGCCGTGCTCAAACAAACGAACCCTAGAGGACACGAACTCATTATGAAGCCAGGAGGTTGTAGAACTATGACTATTAATCGTTACGATCCGTTTCGGGATCTGCGGAGCCTTCAGGACGAGGTGAACCGTCTTTTTACCGGCAATGTGGGACGAACTTTCGACGACGAAGGCATCGCGCGCGGCTTGTGGCATCCGAGCGTCGACATCTACGAAAACAAGGAGCAGATCGTGCTAGAGGCTGAGCTCCCGGGAATGAACCGGGAAGATTTCGACCTCTCGATCGAAAACAATGTGGTTACGCTGCGGGGCGAGCGCCGCTTCGAAAAGAAAGATGATACCGATAACTATCATCGCGTTGAGCGGGCTTACGGCAGCTTCACGCGGTCCTTCACGTTGCCGAATTCGGTTACCGCTGAAGGCGCATCCGCTGATTACCGCAACGGCGTGCTGCGCGTGACGATTCCGAAGCGCGAAGAAACGAAAGCCCGGCGCATTGAAGTGAAGGGCGAGGGCGGCGAAACCACCAAGACGATTGAGGCGAAAGCCTCGGCCGCCAAGAGCTAATCATTTCCGATTTGACGATTACGGGGCGCTGGCGAAATCGTCAGTTGCCCCGTTTGCTTTCAGTCGAGATGAAGATACAGAATTGAACCACCGGATAAATTCTCAGCATGCGTTTAGATAAATTCACACTCCGCGGCCAAGAGGCGATCCAAGCGGGAATTGAGCTGGCTGAACGAAATCAAAATCAGCAGGTCGAGCCGGAGCATCTTCTCTGCGCGATGTTGGATCAGCCGGAAGGAACTGTGAAGCCTCTGCTCGGGAAACTGGGCGCCAACATTCAAGTTATCAAAAACGACTGTGAAGCTGCCGTCGCGCGCTTTCCCCGTGTGCAAGGCGGTCAGCAATATTTTTCATCCCGGCTTAGCCAGGTTTTTACCGCAGCCCAGAAGCAAGCCGACGATATGCAGGATGAGTACGTCTCGACTGAACATCTGCTGTTGGCCATTGCCGATGACAAGACTGGCGACGCGGGCAAAATTCTGCGACAGCACGGCGTGACGCGCGACGACCTCGTCAAGGTCATTGAGCAGACGCGTGGTGGAGTTCGCATCACGGATCAAAACGCTGAGGCGAATTATCAGGCACTGGCAAAATACGCGCGCGATCTCACGGATCTTGCGCGTCAGGGAAAACTCGACCCTGTGATTGGGCGCGATGATGAAATTCGCCGCACAATCCAGGTCCTTTCGCGCCGCACGAAGAACAATCCCGTTTTAATTGGTGAGCCCGGCGTGGGCAAGACCGCAATCGTCGAAGGACTTGCGCAGAGAATTGTCTCGGGCGATGTTCCGGAAACGCTGCGCAACAAGCGCCTGGTGGGTCTTGATCTCGGATCGATGCTGGCGGGCGCAAAGTACCGGGGCGAATTTGAAGATCGCCTGAAGGCTGTTTTGAAAGAGATCGAAAATGCGCAAGGCCAGATAATTCTTTTCATTGACGAGCTGCACACACTGGTCGGGGCCGGCGCCGCTGAGGGCGCAATCGACGCCTCGAACATGTTGAAGCCGGCGCTGGCGCGTGGCGAACTGCGTTGCGTCGGGGCAACCACCCTGAACGAATACAAGAAATACATCGAAAAGGACGCCGCGCTGGAACGTCGCTTCCAACAAATTTACGTCGGCGAGCCCACGGTCGAAGACACCATTGCCATTCTGCGCGGACTGAAAGAACGCTACGAAGTTCACCACGGCGTCCGCATCAAAGATTCCGCCATCGTGGCGGCCGCTACTTTGTCGAATCGCTATATCACCGATCGATTTTTACCTGACAAAGCCATCGATTTGATTGACGAAGCCGCCTCGCGTTTGCGCATCGAGATTGATTCCCTGCCTCAGGAAATTGATCAGCTTGAGCGCGAAATCATGCAGCTTGAGATTGAGCGCCAGGCCTTGCAGCGCGAAGAGGATGAGCGATCGAAAAAGCGCCTGAAGGAAATAGAGCAGCGCATCGCCGACCTGAAGGAAGAATCTTCGGGTATGAAGGCGAAGTGGCAGTCGGAAAAAGACATCATTGAACACATTCGCAAAGCGAAGGCAGAATTCGAGCAACTCAAGCTGCAGCTGGATCAGGCGCGCAACGCGGGCGATTTGGCGCGCGCGTCAGAGATTCAGTACGGCACCATTCCGAACCTGGAGCAGCAACTGGAAACCGAGCAGGCAAAGCTCGGAGAAATTCAGCGCGATGGTGTCACCTTAAAAGAAGAAGTCGATGAAGAAGACGTCGCGGAAGTCGTCGCGAAATGGACCGGTGTCCCCGTCTCCAAGATGCTGGAAGGCGAAATGCAGAAGTTGCTCACCATGGAAGAGCGCCTGGGTGAACGCGTTATTGGTCAGAACGAAGCCCTCGAAGCCGTGGCCAATGCAGTGCGCCGCGCGCGCGCGGGCCTGCAGGATCCAAACCGGCCCATCGGTTCATTCATCTTTCTTGGTCCCACGGGTGTGGGCAAGACGGAAACGGCCCGGGCGCTCGCAGAATTTTTGTTTGACGACGAGCGCTCGATGATTCGACTCGACATGTCCGAATACATGGAGAAGCACGCCGTGGCGCGCATGATCGGCGCGCCGCCGGGCTATGTCGGTTACGAGGAAGGCGGGCAGTTGACTGAAGCTGTGCGTCGCCGTCCGTACAGTGTCGTTCTGTTCGACGAGATCGAAAAGGCGCACGCCGATGTATTCAATGTGCTCCTACAGATTCTCGACGACGGACGTTTGACGGATTCGAAAGGCCGCACGGTTGATTTCAAGAACACGGTTTTAATCATGACTTCGAATCTCGGCTCGCGAGAAATCCAATCCGTGAGCGACGACGAGAAGCAGGTGCGCGAGGCGGTAACTGAGGTTTTGCAGGAGCACTTCAAACCCGAATTCCTCAACCGGATAGACGATATCGTGATCTTTCATCGCCTGTCGCGCGATCAGATTAGCCAGATCGTCGACGTCCAACTTGAGCGTCTTCGTCATACGCTGCGCGAGCGAAATATCTCAATTGTGCTGGACGATTCCGCGAAAGAAATGCTGGCCCGCGAAGGCTACGATCCAAGTTTTGGCGCAAGGCCGCTGAAACGAGCGATTCAGACGCTGATTCAGAATCCGCTGGCGATGAAATTACTCCGCGGCGAAATCCAGCCGGGTCAAACGGTCACACTTTCTGCACGAAATGGCGAAATGGTGTTTGCCAGCGAAAAAGTAGCGGCGGCTGCATGATTTTTTACAACTTGAGCCGCGGCTTTGTGAGACACTGATCGATGGCCAGCGATTTGCTTGTTGATGGCCGGAATTAATCCTGTTGCACGAAAACGCAACGGCGAATATGCTCTGGGCATCAAAATGAAGGTGGCCGAGAGAAAACAGAAAGAAAGTTAAAGCACATGGTTGACCTGGGAGCATACAAAGACAAATTCGGAGATAGCGGTCAGCGTGTGCTGGACAAGGCGCTTGGGGAGTCCAGACGCCGCGATCAAAATTACATCACTGTCGAACACATTATTCACGCGTTAGCGCAGGAAGAGGCGGAGCTTTTTAACACCACCATTCGCAGTTTGTCTGTCGATCCTGACGCAGTCACGAGCGTGATCAGTCGCCGGCTGGACAACGCGCGCCAGCATGTCGGCAAAGGTTTTCGGATCGCTCCGGACACGACGGACTTATTTAAGCGCGCCATGGAGCGCGCACGGTCGCGCGGACGCAAAACGATCGAATCGACGGACATCTTCGAAGTGCTTTCCAAGGACGACAGTCTTTTAGTGGAAGTCCTGCGCGGACTGGGCGCTAAACCTGACATGGTCGTCGACAGTATCAAGACGAACATCAGTGAACGCGAACGCCAGGACGAGCAGTATCGAAAGAAGTTCGAACTGCCGGCTTATCTGAAACACTTTGGGGTTTCTTTGAATCGAATGGCGCGGATGGACAAGATTCCGCCGACCATCGGCCGCGAAAAAGAGATTCAGCAGATTATTGAAATCCTGTGCCATCGCGAACGCGCGAACTCGCCCATGCTGGTCGGAGAACCCGGCGTTGGTAAAACTGCTGTCATCGAGGGCCTGGCCCGATTGATCGAACTGGAGCCGCAGAAAGTCCCGGCGCGCCTGCGCAATTCGCACATAGTGCAATTACAGATGGGCGGACTCGTCGCCGGCACAATGTTGCGCGGCATGTTCGAAGAGAGAATTAAAGGCATCATCGACGAAGTCAAAGAGCGCGACAATCTGATTCTGTTTATCGACGAGGCGCACACGATTATCGGCGCCGGCGCGGCCCTGGGAACCTCTTCCGACGCGGCCAACATGTTCAAGTCAGCGCTGGCGAAAGGTGAACTGCGCATCATCGGCGCTACGACGCTGACCGAATACAAGGAATACATCGGCGAAGATGAAGCCCTGGCGCGACGCTTTCGCCTGGTGAAAGTGGAAGAGCCGACTATTGTCGAGACCCGCGAAATCCTGCTCGGGGTGCGACCGCGGCTTGAGAAAAACTATTCGGTGCAGATTTCCGACGAAGCAATTAATACCGCGCTTGAGATGGCGCCGAAATATATTCGCAACCTGCATCTGCCGGACAAAGCGATTGGCTGGCTCGACACCGCCGCTGTAAAAGTAGAAATCAACGAGCCGCATGCGATGGTCGTCAAACCTGAGCACGTCATCGAGGTGATCTCTCAGGAGTCGCGAATTCCGCGTGACATGATCTTTCGCGACACGAGTGATCGCTTCGCGCTGATTGAAGCACAACTGGCGCAACGAGTGATTGGCCAGAAAGATGCCATTAAAGCAGTCGCGCAACGTCTGCGTTTGAACAAAGGCCCGCTGAAAGAATCGCACTACAAGCCGGACGGCGTGTTGCTGTTCCTCGGACCAACCGGCGTCGGAAAGACTGAGTTGGCAAAGGCTGTGGCCGAGTTCATGTTTGGCGATGAACAGAAGATGGTTCGCCTCGACATGTCCGAATACAGCGAAGGAACAGTCAGCATCGAAAAACTAATCGGAATGCCGCGGGGCATCGTCGGATCGGAGCGGGGTGGCATTCTGACGGAGCAACTGCGTGAGAATCCTTACACCGTGCTGCTCCTCGATGAAGTTGAGAAAGCCACGCCTTACCTGATGAACTTGTTCCTGCAGGCTTTCGATGAGGGCTGGCTCACCGACGGACGCGGTCGCCGAGTCTACTTGTCCGATGCCATCGTGATCATGACCTCGAACCTCGGCTCGGACAGTTTTAAGAAGTTCGAGAAGCCTCTCGGTTTCGGCACGAAGACGACCAACGATTTTCGCCAGGTCAAGAAGGACGTGATGAAAGCCGCTGAGACGCGCTTCTCGCCTGAGTTCCGCAACCGGATCGACGAGATTGTGGTGTTCTCGCCACTGACGATGGACGAGGTCAAACAAATCGCGCAGCTCTATCTCGACAAGACCCGGCGCCAAATGAAGCGACAGGGCAAATCCTTCGAGATGTCCGAAGCTGCCGTCGATTTCGTTACCGAGAAAGGCTTCAGCACGCAGTACGGCGCGCGATTTCTCAAGCGCTACATCGACGAGCATGTGAAACTTCCGATCACGAACATGTGGAAACAATCGTCGCGATTTACAGTCGAGGTGGAAGAGGGCGAACTCGTCGCGCGCCCGAGCGATGCACCCGCAATCAAATCGAATGGCGGTTGAGTGAGGAACTCCGCGCAAAGAGTGAAGCCTCAAGCCTTCGGGTTTGAGGCTTTCTTGCGTCCTGTGATGTAATCCGAGCGGAGCGTCGAAGGAACCTCAAAGCTATGTTGTCCCAAAGAGTCGTCCTGTCATTGGTATTGATTTTTCTTTTCGCCGCGGCCGCTGCGGCCCAACCCGGCCCGGCGGTAAAACCCGACGAAAAAGCCGAGCAGATTGTGCAGAAAGCCATTCAAGCGGTTGGCGGAGAAGCTTACCTCAAAGTGCAAACCGTGACCGCGCGCGGATTTTTCACTGATTATCCCGGGGGCGCCCCCGGCGTACCGATGAAGTTCATCGACTACATCGCATATCCTGATCGCGAGCGCACCGAATTCAGCGGCGGCGGTAATCGAATCATTCAAACAAACGACAAACTGCAAGGCTGGCTGTTCGATGCCGCCGCCAAAACACTGAAAGACCAAACGCCAAAGCAAGTGGAAGACTTTCGCACCGGCATGCGCACGGGCATAGAAAATCTGCTGCATGGTTGGTGGCGGAAAGAAGGCGCGACGTTGAGCTATGTGGGACGACGAGAAGCGACTCTCGGGCGGCGAAACGAAACGGTGAAGCTAACGTACCCGGACGGTTTCTGGATTGAATACGAGTTGGCCGCGACCGACGGAACGCCGGCGAAGATTATCTACAAAAAGCAAAATAAGAATCCGGACACTGAAGTGGTGGAAGAGGTTACTGAGGAGGATCGTCTGTTCAAGATGATCGCTTTTGACGGAATCAGTACTCCCTTCGTTATCGATCATTTTCGCAATGGCGTGCAGACCAGCCGGATCAATTACGAGTCAATCGAATTCAACAAACCGATCGCAGATTCCTTCTTCGCAAAGCCCGCGAGTATTAAGGCGGTAAAATAAGCGGTCGCGAGTCCCCACCATCAACGTATTCCGTGGCGTCACGGAATTGGGAGTTACGTCGATTCTCGCGACCGCTCGTCGGGCGACGGTGGTACCGTCACCCGATGCTCTCTGCGAAGAACTCTTGCCGAAGATCGCTCTTCGCAAAGCTTGCAAACATTCAAACAGTTAAGTGAGCAATCGCACTGCAGGCGTGGGGTTATCCAGAATTGCGAATTGCTAACGATGACATCAACATGAAAGAGAGAGTTAGTTGTTTCAGGATTTCATGTTTTCTGCCAAGTAAGTGAGACTGTGTATTGCTGGTTTCCTAAATCTAACGCTAAGCTCCCACATCAGGCCCTCGATTCCTTAAGCCGAAAGCGCGTCTTCTTATTCAATGCTAATGGCCGCCTCTTCGGCGGAGATGCTTTCTTCCTCTTTCACGAGTCGATCTATTGTCAAAGGAAGCTGCGCGACCTCGGTCTTGTGTACGTACGCGTCCACGCCCGCGCGCCAAGCCTCTTTTTCCACGTCGTCTCCGGAAAGCATAATGATCGGCAAGTGCCGGCGATGAGGGATACTGCGGACGCGGAGGATCAGTTCCAGTCCGCTCAGGCCCGGCAGATTGTTGTCGACGATCAGCACGTCATAGCGAGCGTCGGTCTTCAAGATTTTCCACGCCGCGGCGCCGCTAACGCACCCTTCCACGCGAAGTCCCCCGGAGCTCAGAACGTCCTTGACCAAGCGCGCGATGAGCTTGTTATCTTCGACATGAAGTACCGCTAGCTGATTTGCGGCGCCGCTTGTTTCCTGAACCAAGGCCTTCTTACTGCCTTTTGGTTTTGAAAAGAGGTGGTGTCGCCGCCGCTTCTTAATTGAGCGCTGTTCCACGAGATCGCGGTGGCGGCTCTCCAGCAACGAGATGAGGCTCTGATGATGCTTCAAGCCCAGCAACTTCGAAGCCTGGGTAACTGAACCACCTGCGTCTCGGAGAGCCCGCGCGATAAGTTGACGTTCGAGTTTCTTTATTTCAGCTCGAATCGAGAATCCATCCCACGTTTTCGCGTCGGCCACCGGCCGTTCCACCTGTTGTGCCAGGGCGTCGATGACCACTTGCGCGCACGCGATCAAACGCTTGTTCGTTGCCGGATCTTGAGAACGAGAAAGAAGCTCAACAGCCGATCGATAGTCAGCAGCTAGCTCGTCCGTGGGAGTACGACTGCCTAACTCCTCGACGATGCTGAGATAGGCACGGCCCGCGCCCTCCAGGTCGCCGGCTGTCTGGGCAATCTCGATCGCACTCCTCAGGAGCGCGTGCGCTTTTTCGTAACTCTTCAGGCGCGCGATGATTGTTCCCTGGGTAGTCAGCGCTTCGGCGAGCACAGCTTGCTGGCCGCCATTCTGAAGAGTTTTTACAGCGCGATTGATCATTCGCTCGGCCTGGCGCAAACGACCTTCCGCCAGAAGCGTCCGTGCGTGGGTCTCGTCAACCTGCGCCGCAGTCCCAATGTCCTTAAGCTTAATAAAGAGTTTCCGCGCGCGCTCCAAATGGTGGTGCGCGTCCGGGTAACGCCCAATCGTGAAGTAGAGAAAACCAAGGTTGTTTTCGACACGGGCGACATAGCGAATATTTCCAGCTTCTTCGAAATGGAAACCTGCAGCGGTGTATTCCATAAACGCTCGGTCAAGATAGTCTTCGCGGTTTTCAGGTGTGGCTAATCGCCTGAATATCATTCCATAATGAATGTGAAAGCTTCCCTTAAGCGCGTGATCTTTGCTTTGTTCTACGAGCGGAGCGGCCATCTCTGAAAACTGAATCGCGTCCTGAAGCTTTTGATCGTAGATTTCAACCAATCCTGCACGAAGCAAAAGGATCGCCTTTAGCTCAGAATCCTGGCCCCCCAAAAGCTTTAGAGCATTATCGAGCGTAATCCGCGCCTCGTCATACGACCCTTCGCGCCAATAACACAATGCAAGGTCGCCACGCGCTTCAACTTCACGGGCGGTTAAGCCCAGCTCCTGAAAGATATCTATACTCTGCGTAAGAATGTTCTTCGCGGTCTCTTGGCTCGCGGGGTATTGCTCTGCACCCCCGAGCCAGCCAGCAAGCGCGCCAATTCTAAGGAGAACTTCGGCCTTCCGAAGCTCATCAAGTTCCGCAACACTCGGGGGCTTACTCCGATCAGGCCAGAACTCAGCCAGAGCGTCACAGGCCGCTTCGTATTCGCCAGCTTTCTCCAGTTTCTTAGCCACGCGGCAGGCAAGTTCAGCTCGCTCGTTAGCGAGAAGGTCGGCACTCTCATTTCGGAGGGCGGTCAATTGGGACGTTAAGTTCATGTGAGGGCAGCCTTTCTCTTTGGGTGATAAGATTATTGCGCCGCGAGGCATTCATCCCATCCCGATTCGAAATAGGACGAATCGAAAGGCTGAAACATGCTTCGCCTTACACGTTTAAAAAACTCGCAACTCCATTTACCACAGGAGAAAAACATGGAAAAGCTAAAAACACTAGCTCTCTCTTTCACTCTGATTTCGATCCTTGCAGTGGCCGTATTCGCGGGCGAGACAAATGCACCGCCTTGCGCGCCAGGCGAAACCGGGGCTCCGCCGTGCAGTTCTCAATCGGTGACCGATGACTCAACGACTCCAGGCGAAACTCAGGGTCCGCCGGCTTCCAACACGGTTGACGTGATTTCGATCGCGGAAGCGGCGCGCTGGTCGCTGTCTCTGTTCTAACCGAATTCGCCGGCGAGTAATCCTTTAGCCTAGCCGGCAATTCACCATTTCAAATAGCCTTTAAGATTGCCATTGGTACTCTCACTGGCGACACGTTACTGGTGTGCCTAATTGATCTTTCGATGTGTAGCAACGCAAGTATTGCCTGAAAGCGACGGCAGAATAAACGTAGCTTCGATTTGCTGCAACTCCAACGGACTGTAAATCGAGGCAAACAGTTGACAACCGCGCTCTTAAGGACTTCTGCAATGGACACCGCAAAAGCTTTTCCATGAAAAACCGGCATAAGAAAACGCTCTCAAACATTAGAATTCGTGGGGTTTTATTTCGGACAAGCGAATCAGAAGGTCGGCGGCTTACGCTGTGGTCGACCGGCTCATCACTTTGGGCTGGTCTGTCGAGGCTGTCGCTTCTTCAACAGCGGATGATTGTCGAGTAGTCAGCGGAATACCTGCCATCTTCGCAAACAATTCTTCATAGCGATCGACGACGTAATCCCAATCGTATTTTTCGGTCACGCGCGACTGGGCGCGGTTCCGATACGCTTGCACGAGCGAGCCGTCGCGCAGGACGCGCTGCAGTTTCTCAGCCAGGTCATTCGCGTCAGCGTAGGGAATCCCGGCGTCGCCGATCGCCTCGATATTCTCGGGCGCCGCCAGTGTCAAAACACAGTTGCCAAATCCCATAGCCTCCAGCAGAGCCGGATGTGTGCCGCCGACCTCAGTTGCGTGGATGTAGCAATAAGCATTCTGCTGCAGCGCCTTGTAGTCCCGGCCGAACACAAAACCCGTGAAGATAATTCGCGGATCATCTTGCGCGCGTTCTTTGAGATCGGCGATGTACTCTTGTGCGTAAGGCGCGTCGCCGACGATCAGCAGCTTGTGCGCTGTCCGCACGCGCTTAAAGGCTTCGATCACCAGCTGCGCATTGTTTTCCGGTTCCAGGCGAGACACGTATAGGACGTAGCGATTCGGTTCTACCCGCCACTTGCGCACAGTTGGATCGGGCCGTCGTTCCACATCCGCGCCATAGGCAATCATCGTCGATTCAGTGCCGTAGCGAGCCTTATAGTAATCCTGAATCACGCGCGCGTCGGTGACTGTTGCGGTCGGCAGAACTGTCGCCAGCCGCTCAGCCATCAAGTAGTAGCGGCGCGCGACCCAATTCCACTTCTTACGCTTGTGCTCGAGGCCGTCTACATTAAGCGCGACGGGTGTGCCGGTCAGTCTCAGAACCGGAGCAAAGGGCGCATTAGCCGCGTTACAAATTAATGCCGCATCGTATCGGCCCATTACGGCGTGTAACGCAGATAGGAACGAATGGACGACCGTGTCGAAATACTTGTGACGAATCGTGGGAAGAACCTCCAGCCGCACACCCTGAAATTCCAGCTGGCGCGGACTGGTATAGTGTGCGCGACAATAAACCGTTACCGCGTGCCCGCGCGCAACCAGCCGCGTCGACAGGTGCTCGGCAAAAGTTTCGAACCCCCCATAATTGGCGGGGATTCCACGCGTTCCAAGAATCGCGATTCGCATAAATTGGCCGGGAAAGCCTTACATCAAATCACAAAAGCCTTTAGTGCGTCGAGAATTTTTTTGCAATCTTGCTTTTAAATATTGGTCCGACCGTTCACCTCTGCAACTTCGCGGCGGCGGCAGCGCGCTCATACGATTGCAGAGTCAGCCGCGCCGTCGTTTTCCAATTGAAAGCCGCGGCCCGCTCCAGTCCTTTAACGCGCAACTGCGCCCGCAAGTCGGGACGTTCGAGCACTTCTGCCAAGCCCTGCGCGATTGCTAATTCGTCAAATGGATCGACCAGTAGGCCGGCATTTCCGGCAACTTCCTCCAAGCTGGTGCGATTGCCCGCAATCACCGGTGTGCCGCATTGCATCGCTTCGAGCACCGGTAATCCGAAGCCCTCAAAATACGACGGATATGCAAAGCACAAGGCGCCGCTGTACAACGCCGGGAGATCTGAGTCGGGTACATACCCGATAAAGAGAATATCGCGGCGCGCGGCGCTCTGTTCCGCGGCGCGAATCGTCTCGCCTTCCAGCCATCCACGCTTGCCGGCCAGCACGAGCTGCGGCAGTTGCGCTGCTGAATGATCGCGACGCAAAGCGCCGTACGCATCGATCAACCGCGTGAGATTCTTGCGCGGTTGAATCGAGCCGAGCGCGAGAATGTAGTCGCGTTGAATCCCGTAAGTCGTGCGAATTCGTCGCAGTTCTGTTGAATCGGTCACGGGCGCGAAGTGCTGGGGCGCGGCCGGCGGAGTAACGACAACTCGGTCAGGATCGACGGCGTATGTTTCTATGATGTCGCGGCGCGAAAATTCCGAAAGGGTCAATATCTGCGCGGCCTTGCGCGCAGTTCGCCGCACGGTAAGGCGAAGTTGAGCGCGACTTCTACGATTGAAAGTCTCGGGCAAATGTTCGAACGAAAGGTCGTGAATCGTGGCGACCACCGCACAGGGCGCGCGCGGCGGCGCTGTGTACTGGACGTGAAGCAGGTCAACACGATTTCGCCGCAGCTCAAGCGAGAGTGTCAGCGGGATGCGCACTAATGGCGTGTGCGGCAGCGTCCGCTTGACCTGGAAATTTGGCCAGCGATTTGCGAAGCGATCAATTGCCGATTGTTTTGTGACGTAGAGCGTGTACTGATTCGACTGATCGATTTCGGCGAGGGCTTCGATCAAATTGACGGCGTAGGTTTCATTGCCGGCGAGTTGCGTTCCGACGGAATGAGCGTCAATCGCGATGTGCATCGTTTGTGTCAGAAGCCCGACCGTAAGGGAGGGCTAGTTTACGAAGAGAGCCCTTGCTTACGCTCGGGCTTCTGACACTCATTCCTTGCCTTCGGCTGTTTCACCGCCACCACCGACGGCGGCGGCTTCAGCAATCTCAGCAGTCTGGCGGGTGTCGCGCTCACGAATACGGGCCGCCTTGCCGCGAAGATTACGCAGATAGTAGAGCTTGGCGCGACGAACGTGTCCCTTCTTCACCACGTCGATGTGATCGATGATCGTCGCATGCAACGGAAAGATTCTTTCGACGCCGACACCGAAACTCGTCTTGCGGACGGTGATAGTTTCGCGGGCGCCCCCGTGCTTACGGGCTATGCAAACGCCCTCGAATGCCTGCAAACGTTCTTTCGTTTCTGATTCTTTAATGCGCACGTGCACGCGCACGGTATCACCCGGCTGAAAGTCCGGGATGTTATTTCGTAATTGCGTCTTCTCAATGGTGTCTAAACGATTCATGACTAAAACTCCATTTTAGATTTTTGATTTTAGATCTGAGATTGAGCTCGTGAACAAATCAAAAATCGAAATTCAAAAATCCAAAATCACTTCAATAGATCCGGGCGGTTCCTCTTCGTTTTCTCTTGCGCAGACTTGCGTCGCCACTCGGCGATCTCTGCGTGATGTCCGGTCAACAAGACTTCCGGCACCTTCATATCTTCAAATTCCGGCGGTCGCGTGTAATGCGGATAATCCAGCAAACCATCCGAGAACGATTCGGTGGTCGCAGACGTTTCGCTGCCCAAAGCGCCCGGTATCAATCGCACAACAGCGTCCACCATCACCAGCGCTGCCGGTTCGCCGCCTGACAAGACATAGTCGCCGATCGAAACTTCGTCGGTGACCAGTGCCTGAGCTACGCGCTCATCCACGCCTTCGTAACGTCCGCAAATCAAAACCAGATGCTCGCACCCGGCAAGTTCGGCTGCCACAGATTGTGTGAGCGGCTGGCCCTGCGGTGAAAGCAGCACCACGCGTGTACCTTGCGGCACATCTGCGCGCCGGCGCGCCCCGGTTAACGATTCAACTGCTGCAAAGATCGGTTCGGGCTTCAGCACCATCCCGTCACCGCCGCCAAATGGCCGATCGTCTACGACGTGATGCTTGTCCGAGGTCCACGACCGCAAGTCGTGCGCCCTGATTTCAACTAAGTCCGCCGCTCGTGCGCGCCGGATAATTCCGTAATCGAAGGCTTCGCGAAAGTAATCGGGAAAGATCGTGATGATGTCGACGCGAAGCATAGCGATTGACTCATTTGTTCATTGATTCATTGGATCAATGAGTCAATGAATCAATCTCATAATTCCAATAGGCCTTCCGGCGGATCAATGCGAATCAGCTTCTTCTCTTTATCGATCCCCACGACAATGTCGCTAGCCATCGGAATCAATCGATCGCGGCCCGCGTCGTCAACCACTTTCAATAATTCAACGCCTCCGGTGCGCATGATCTCTTTCACCTCGCCGATGGCCTTTCCGTCAATCGTCTCTACCCGACAGCCTGCCAATTCCCATTCGTAAAAACTGTCTTGTGGCAGTTCGATTCGATCCTCAGCGGGCACTGCCAAATCGTAACCGACCAGCTCCTTAGCAGCATCGATGGAATCGAACTCGGCAAACTTCAGCACCAGCCTGTTGCCGTGAAACCACTTCTCTTCAATTTGCAAAGAACGTTTTTCGTCACTGCTCGAAATACCGACGAGCGATTCAAGCTTTTCAAAGCGGTCCGGGAAATCCGTCCTCAGATCCGCAACGACTTCACCGCGCAAGCCGCGCGTTTTCACTATATGCGCGACAACGATTAAATCTTCCGGGTCAGCCATCGCAAGTAACACTTGCGCTACTCGACCACGTCCAAAACGTAACGGCGGTGCTGTTTTACGCCCGCGGCATAAACCAGTGAACGCAGCGCCCGCACGGTGCGGCCTTGCTTGCCGATGACTTTGCCCATGTCCGGTTGGGCCACGCGCACTTCAATGCGGGTAGTTCCCTCGCGGTCAAGTTCGCGCACATCCACCGCGTCGCCGTCATCGACCAGGGCCTTAACTACCAGTTCAATCGTCTCGCGCATTAGTCAGTCCAAAGGGCCGAGTCCAAAGTCCAAAGTCTCATCTGTCATTTCTGACGTTAAACTCGGGACGGTGGACTTTAGACTGTTTCAGTTGCGGCTGCTTCATTCTTCGCCGCCTGCTTAATCAATCTGCGCACGGTGTCAGTCGGCTGCGCACCTTTGCTGATCCAATACTGAACCCGGTCGCCTTTGAGACTAATCTCTGCCGGCTCGCGCGTTGGGTTGTAGGTACCAAGGTTCTCGAGGTACGCGCCGTCACGCTTCGACTGCTTCTCTTTTACAACTATGCGATAGCTGGGGCGTTTCTTCGCTCCCATTCGCATTAATCTGATTGCTAACAAATTGTCTCTCCTTGAACAGGCGGGCAATAGCCCGCTCCTAAATTAATCCCGTTGCTTATCTGCGTTTCTTCTTCTTTTTCTTCTTCTTCCGAGATGCCCCCGGCAATCCCGCCGGCAAACCGCCCATCATCGGATCTCCGCCGCCGAAATCCATGTTCGGCATTCCGGTCATGCGGCGCATCATCTTGCCACCAAGTCCACCGCCGCCAAACATCCCGGAACTCGATAGCTGCTGCATCATCCGTCGCATTTCAGTGTACTGCTTGATTAGCGAGTTCACCTGTTGCACGGTTGTGCCAGAGCCACGCGCGATGCGACGCCGCCGGTTGGCGTTCAGGATCATGTGATTCATGCGCTCTGCGCGCGTCATGGAATCAATGATCGCTTCTGTCCGCTTCAGCTCCTTCTCCATCAGCTCAGACTGTTCGTCAGTCAGATCCGGCATGCCCACGCCGCCCAACAGCTGATCGGGCAAGAGCTTAAGAATCTTTGAGACTGAACCGAGCTTCTTTACCTGTCTGAGCTGTCCGCGAAAATCATCCAGCGTGAACTGGTTCTTTTGCAGCTTCTTGAGCTGCGCCTCGGCGTCGTCCTGATCGATCTTGTCCTGGACCTGCTCGATCAGCGACAGCACGTCGCCCATGCCGAGGATTCGTTGCGCGACGCGATCGGGATAAAACGGCTCCAGCGCGTCATATTTCTCGCCAACGCCGACGAATTTGACGGGCTGACCAGTTACCTGTTTGATCGACAGCGCGGCGCCACCACGCGCGTCGCCATCCATCTTTGTCAGCACTACGCCAGTGATACCCACGCGGGCGTGAAACTCTTCGGCCGATCGCACTGCGTCCTGGCCGGTCATTGCGTCCGCGACGAAAAGGATTTCGACGGGGTGTGTTTCGCTCTTGATCGTGACCAGCTCTTCCATCAACTCGTCGTCGATGTGCAGCCGTCCGGCCGTATCGATCAGGAGCGTGTCGTAACCTGTGTCGCGCGCATGCTGTAAAGCTCCGCGCGTCAGCTCCAGCGGATCGTTCGTCTCAGGCTTTTCAAAGATCGATTGGCCAGTCGCTTTGGCGATGACCTTCAACTGTTCGCGCGCTGCCGGCCGGTAAACGTCCGTAGAGAGCAGCAATGGCTTGCGCTGCTGGTTCTGCGACAGCCACCGCGCGATCTTTCCCGTCGAAGTAGTCTTGCCTGAGCCTTGCAGCCCGACAATCATCACCACGTTCGGCGCGGTCTTGGTAAACACCAGCCGCGAACTTTGTCCCCCGAGCAACTCAACCAGTTCATCAAAGACGATCTTGACGACTTGCTCGGATGGCTTTAGTTCAAGCCAAACCTGCTGCCCTTCGGCCTTTTCCTTGACCGAGGCAATGAAATCCTTTGCGACTTTATAATTGACGTCCGCTTCGAGCAGCGCCAGCCGGATTTCGCGCAGCGCTGCGTCCACATGCTCTTTGGTCAGGACGCCTTCGCCACGCAGGTTCTTCAGCGTCCGCTTGAGTTTGTCGGAAAGCGACTCGAACATACCTCAGACAACGATTCCGGCAGACGCGGAAACAAGCATGATAGGGGTCGGTCACAGGGGTGTCAAGGAATGGAAAGGTCCGTTATTACGCAAAACGCTAATATTTATGGCGACTTGAATCGTCCGCAGAACGCCACGTTCGGCGGGGCCAATTTTCGTGACGTGCCTGAAAGACTGTGTTATGTTCAGCCCGTCAGATGAGTGTTGCACGTGGGTGACTCTCGCGCCCAACGAGTTCTACCTTCTGGGTTCGAAGGTGAAAAGCGATAGTCATTCCGCCTTTATTGATACTTTCGACGATCAGTAAAGTCAGGGCGAGTACCGTTCGTCTTCTCAAAGGTTTCCCCTTCTCTTGAGCAACCGAAACCACAAAACCGACGCGTCAATCGTTGACCTGGAAAGTGCGCGCGCGCAATTGCGTTCGCGTAGCCAGGCATCGTCTGAAACGCTGCAAGTCGAGGTCGAAAAGATTCGCGACTTATTGGATCGCGGGTTGACTGGCGAGGCACGTGCGCGGCTCAACTCTGTTCTCTCGCGTGCAACCAACCAGCCTGCGATTCTCGCCGCGGCACGCTGCGTTCTTTCGATTGCTTTTGAGATGCAGGGCGAATATCCCGAATCGCTTGAGGCGGTTACGATGTACGAAAGTCCCGAGAGTCGCGCCAAACTCGAACCCGAACTCAGCACTCGCCTGCGCGCCCAACTCGCGATCGCCTACAACTACAACAGCGATCACCCCAAGGCTATTACGCTGCTGAAATCGACACTCAAAGAATTACCCGAAGACGATCCTCAACTTGGCGCCGTGTATGTCGCGTTGGCGCGGGTGTATCGCAGTATCAGCGAGTATCCAATTGCGCGCGACTATTCGATGCGAGCGCTGGATTGTTGTCGCCGCACTGCGGATTGGCGCGGGATGGCGGAAGCATATTTCGGACTGGCCACGGCGGATATCCACGAAGGGCGACACGAAGAGTCGCTGGAAAATTACGATCAGGCGCTCAAACTCGTAGGCGATCGCGACGCCACCATGCTGCTCGGCAAGACCTACGCGAACATGGCGGGCGCGTGTTGGTTTCTGCGGCGACCCCACGAAGGCATTCGTTACCTCGAGAAAGCCATTGCCTACTACGAGCGCACCGATCACAAAGCGAACGCGGCCGACGGCTACAACAATCTCGGGATTAACTTAATTTTGATCGGCCAGTGGGACCGCGGCCAGGCAGCGCTCGAGCGCGCCTTGGCGATTGCCACGGAAAAAGATGAGCGCGGCGCCGAAGTTCCCATGATTCTGGATTCGCTCGGCGAGCTGCACACGTTGCGCGGAGAGATGACGGACGCGCAAACGTACCTCGAGCGCGCGGTAGCTGCTGCATCTGAGCGAGGCAATAAGTGGTACGAAGGACAGGCGCGCAGGACTCTCGGCCGTTGCTACCTGGCAATGGGACGAAGCGCCGAGGCATTATCTGCCGGCATTCGGGCGATGGAACTCGCACAGGAAATTGGTGACCGACAGGCGATTTGCGAATCGCACTTACTGCTGGCTGAGGCTTACCTGGCCAGCGGCGACCAACCACACTCAGACGAAAATCTGCACGCTGTCTTGAAGCTGGTCAACGACTCGCCGGCCGATATGCATATTGCCGGCGAAGCCCAACGCGTGGTCGGATTATCAGAGATGGCAAAGTCCGAGCCCGCCAGTGCGGCACAGCATTTTGGGCGGAGTGTTTCCATCTTTGATTTGATCGGAGATCGCTTTCGCAGCGCACGCGCGCACTTCGAATTGGGACGCGCCTATGTGGTCACGCAGCCGGAACGCGCCGAAGAACACCTGACGCGCGCGCTCAACATCTTTCGCGAACTCGGCGCCAAACTTGATATCGAACGGGCGGAAAACGCCGCCGCTGAACTCGCAGCGCTCGGTCCTGAGCGGCGCAAGCAACGCGACACAGTTGTTCAGTTACTCACTTTGCGCCTGGCGGAAGCCGTCGCTTCGCGCGAGCTGCTCTTACGGGAACTGGCAGCCGTGATTCGCCAGGAAACGAATTCCAATCAGGTAATTATTTTTGAGCCGGAACAAGGCGGCCGCCAGCGCGTCGTGATCGCCCACGGCTGCGAAAAAGATGCAGCCGAAAAACTGACTGCCGAAGTTTCGCTGACCGACGAAGCGAGTCGCGCGAAATTAGCGAACAAGCGCGACCTGGCGATTATCGAGTTGCGGTCCGACAATTCGAGACCGGCGACGCTGCTGATCTCGCCGCGCGATCGCGCGGTATTGCCCGGAGGTCTTTCTCTGGATCCGCTGCTCCGTGTGGTCGAACTCGGGATGGACGTTTGCGCGTTGCGCGAACGCACTCGCACGGGAGACGGTGACGAGGAGGAAAGCACCACCGCCGGTTCGAGCTTGATGCCCGGGTTTATTCACTCTTCTCCGGCGATGACCCGGCTGGTGGAAGAAGTTCACAAGATCCGTTCGTCAGACGTCACGGTACTCGTCACCGGTGAATCCGGAACCGGCAAAGAACTGGTGGCGCGCGCGATTCACGCGTTATCCGCGCGCCGCGACAAGATTTTCGTTCCCTTTAACTGCACGGCCGTCCCGAAAGAGCTTTCTGAAGGTTACCTGTTTGGATATCGGCGCGGAGCATTCACCGGCGCCGTCAAAGACTCAGACGGTGTGATTCGATCGGCAGCAGGCGGCACGCTGTTTCTCGACGAGGTAGGAGACCTGCCGCTGGATGTCCAGCCAAAGCTTCTGCGGTTCCTACAAGAAGGAGAGATTCAACCTCTGGGTGAACAGCGGCCGATCAAAGTTGATGTGCGCATCATTGCCGCGACTAATACAGACCTGGAAGAGATGGTTGCGGACGGCCGCTTTCGCGAAGACCTCTACTACCGTTTGAATGTTATTCGCTTGCGCGTTCCACCCTTGCGCGAACGACGCTCAGAGATTCCCACGATCGTCAATTACTACGTCAATCATTACTCCGCAAAGTTTGGCCGGCGCGATGTACAGATAACTCCGCAGGCAGTCGACCTGCTGATGGTTGGCGATTGGCCAGGCAACGTCAGGCAGCTTTGCAATGAGATTCAGCGCGTCGTCGCGCGAGCTGAAGACGGCAGTTTGATCACACCTGAGCAGTTGTCACCCGAGCACCGACAAATGTCGGCGCCCGTGACACCCGCGACCAACGTCACTCGAATTGGCTCAAATGTTGGGTCACTCACTGTGTCGATGGACAATCTCACACTGGCTGACGCAATCGCGGAAGTCGAGCGTCGCATGATTGCGGAAGCGCTGCGCAAACACAACGGCAATATTTCGCGAGCTGCTCGCGAACTCGGCCTCACCCGTCGCGGTCTCTACCTGAAACTCGACCGCCATCAAATGACCGCCAGCGCGTAGCCGGCCCTTTGTTTCCAAGGCAAATAATTTATAAGGCGTTCCGGAAATCTTTCACAACCGGAATCGCGAGTAACCATCGAATGGCGTCAGCCCGAGCGATAGGCGCATGCGTTTGCGTGATGCCGCTGTTTTGCTCGCCTTGAAGAATCACGTCGTAAGCCCAGGAAGCTTGAGTTCGAATCGGCCTTGTTTTTCCCCAACGCCAATTCACGCTCTTGCGCTTGCCTCGTGTTGGCGATGTAGATGAGTTTCGCTGAGACGTTTTAGGACTGGTCCGGGGGTAAGGAATTCCTTCACTAAACATTAGCCCGGTCCCGTCTCCAAAGGTCAATGATTCCAGCTTGATTCTCACTTTTGTAGGAAGCCGCCAGCCCTTTTGACGCCTCCCTTTATCCCATGAGAGCAGAATATTCGGATGAATTCTAAATACCTGCGTTTCGCGCGGCTTGATTGGCACATCGTCCGCGGTCGGCTTAGTTCGAGGATCGCTGATTTCCGGTCGGCCGTAGTGAATAGGAGCGATCAATTCGGTTTCAAAGTCGGTCGGTACATCAAAGAAGATAAGGAGGTAGAACGTATAGATCGGTTTTTCACCTGTATTCGTGATCTCAAGCTCAAAATCTCGTGCCCAATTCTCGTTCTTTATATCTTTCCAAGCCTTCTCCTTGTCCTTTGTGACTTTCACATCGAGCGGGACGTGCCTAGGAATCAAGTTCTCAATCTGGCGCTCTTGCGGTAAAGCGCGCGATTGCTGAGCACTGATCGGGCCCGAAGTTCCTTTAAAGAGAAGAACCAGAGCGACTGTAAGAAGCATCGCAGCAAGAAACAGTCGAAAGAGAGGCGTAAGCTTTCGGAGTGACTTCATCGGGAACCTCCTTCACTGACGCTGGATACTTAACGCAGCGTCTGTGAGGCAAGGGTGCACGAGGGTGCTTGCCCTATACTCCCTGTATCATCGCAAGTCAATATCCTTGCACGATTTGGAATTGAATGCTCACTGCGAAGCGACAATAAAAAATCATGGAGTGCTATCAGAAACGTGTAAAGATCGAATCGACCTTATTCATGATCACGGCGAAGTTCGGCGACCGCCTCCGCAGTAAGGCGCGCACGGCGCAAATCAATGATTGTGCAAAGTGCTTTGTCACAACCTGTGCTGCCTAATTCAGAGCATGTACGAGCTGGATATCAAACCGGAGTTTTTGGGCTGAGGCTGCTTAGTCTAGTTTAGGAGGAATTGTGCCAGACAAACTCGACCCAAAGACGCTCGCAAGGCTTGCGTTCCAGTTATACCCTTCTATCTTTACGGAGGGAGAAGGGTCTATTGATGGCGAGTCACTATTGACTCGGATTCACGCGATCCGTAAAGGGCTTCACCCGGAACATGAACTTTTTGGAATCCTCTCTTGGCTTGGGAAATGCACGACTATCCACCGTCTCGATCAAACGCCACTGCCAATAGAGAACTCTCCTGACCTTCAAGCGCCCGACTTTCTTGTATTTGCGAACCACGAGGGTCGCATCGTTCCGATGCTGATTGAATGTAAAGCAACATCGGACGACAAAGTGGTTTGGTCCGAAAAATACCTCAAGTCGCTGAAAGACTTCGCTTCGATACTGAACTTGCCCCTATTGCTTGCTTGGAAATGGAAGGACATGTGGCTTGTAGTTGATTCTTCACATTTTGAAAAAAAGGTGACTGCATATCACCTCGACCACGAGACGGCTCTCAAAGAGAATTTGATGTCCCTGTTGTTTGGGAACCGGTGGATTAAAGTAAAGGACGAAGCGTCGTTCAGAATAGATGCGAAAGTCATTGACGCGACTCTTGATCCGAGTGAGGAATTATTAGAGGAAGGTTCTTACACATTCCAGATTGAAAAAACTGGTTTTTACGTGGGTGAAAGGCTTATCGATAAGGTCTCTGGCCGATGTTCCGAGGTTCTCTTTTCGACCTTCGTAGAAAATGAGGTTCAGAAGCTCGAAGGCAATCGCGCCCGAATAATTTATCGTGCCGTCGAAGGATCCACGACCGTCCAACTGTATGACCTGCTCATGATAGACCTGTACATCAAGTCAAGCGGTGGAGATGAGATTGTATGGCCTGAAGCGTTGGTCAAAGGCCCATTTGACTCATCAGCAGAAATCTTCCGAAATGCTTTGGATGAAGCCGGAACGAGCCAGTTTATCGACATGGTTCTTAACCAAGTTCCTGCTACCGTACCTGAATATCTCAAATGAGATTTCATGCTGAATTGAATTGTTCTACAGATCTGTTGTGTTCTGGGCTGCATAACATGCTCACTGAGGTTATCGCTCTACTTACTGGTATTGGCATTATCGGAGGTCTCTACTTCAAAGTACGCCAAATCCGCCGTGAGGCTTACCCTAAGCGACGAGAGATATTCCAGTGTACGAGAGAGTTTTTGGGAAGGGCGTGGGCTGATCCCAACGCTGACGGAGTAGAACTACTCTGAATGTTCTTCCACTGTAAGAGTGAGGCCCGATTCGTTTTCAGCAAGAGATTCGCCCATTATCTGGACGACTTATATGATGGCGTAGAGCGTTACTATTATTTAGAACTGAAATTACAAATTGAAGGGCGATGGTCTGCCTTTTGAGGCTAGAAACCTCTTAGAGCGTCAGTATTTCGCCCAAAGACATTGGCTGGCCCAAGAGAACATGAACCTTGAACGTCGCTTTGCAAAATACTTACGTCTTTGATGTATCCCAACCCGGCGTAATGCCTGTAATCCGGTGAGGCTGGCTAACCAGAGCTATTGTGCTGAGAGCAGAAAAGGGGACTTCTCGTTGCAGGGTCGTAGTAAGAGCAAAACTTCATGACATGTACTTGGCCGTTTCCATCAAGGTATTGTCCGATTCCGTAGATGTATAACCAAGATTTCCCTTGTTTGATTGCGGTAATGTCCGAGGATTTCAGGACGAAGTTAGCGGTATCAGTGGCACGTGCTTGTTCTCCTGCGCCCAGATCGAAAACGCTAGCAGGGTTCGGGGCTTCCGGATAGACAGGATTCTCTGACAACGGGATCGCGCTAAGTTGTAACACGATCTTCATTTGGAGTTTTTGGGCTGTCGTTCTGCCGGAATTTCCATAAACTACGACCCAGCTCGGACGTGCATCCGATGACACACTGCTAAGTGAAATCTCTCGAATCACCACGTACGGTCGTTCCGATTGCTTTGCGATGTCCATCTGAATACTTGATGCACTGGCCTGTTGACGGGCATAGCCTAACATTTCTTGCGTTTGCTCGATGCTCCGCTTTGTAGATTCCAGTTGTTGGCTCATCAAAGCGGCTTGGCGGTTCATAACTTTCCACTGGTGATATGCAACATAAGCATATGTGCTAGTCGCGAGAAAAAGTAAAGCATCGAAAAAGATGGAGAGCCAAAAAAATCGACGCGGAGTTCTCGGTTGAGATAACTCAGAGCGTGATTGTGGCTGTCGTGGGTTATTGTCCTCGTTGTCTCCTGGACTCATACTTGATTCGCGGTTTGAGATCACAACCGACTTTCCCCTAATCGACTGTTCGACTCATTTATCTGGGAGTTTCAGTTCGTCATCAATCAGCACGTCCGTCGAGATTCCGGCAAGTCTGGCATAGCCGGAGCAAAACCAACAGCGGCGGCCCGCGTTTGGCGAGTTGGTAGCCTGAAATACCTCTGGGCGTGCTCAGGAGTTTTTTGTGCAGCTAACCTCTTTTTTTTGTGCAGCCGGGCCTTTCTGTGCAAAGCCAACAACGTGGATAGTTTGTAGTCACTGGATATTAGCTATTCAGAAAGTTATCCACGCGACTTCTCGCACTTTTCCTCGAAAATACCGCCAGTTTCACGCGACTGAGCTTTGCGTTGGATAGCTCGTTACCAATTGCATCGGGGCTTCGTGAATTCTCATAACGAGCTCCGCGACGAGGCATAAATATATAAATAGTTGGACTTACCCATGTTGGGAATGATGTTTTCCTCGCGTGGCACAGGCATTGAAATAGGGAGAGGCATGACCAAGTCGAATTCATCGCCCAAAGCTTTTAGGAGGATCGCCATGTCACGCCGTATCGCCCTTGTAATCATCGTCGCAATCGTTAGCGCATCAATCGCCCCGTTGGCCAGTTTTGCAGCTCCACAAAATTCCCCGCGACGCGCCCGAGCTTCAAAATTGTCAGCGAGTCTGGCCGGCTCAACCAATTCATCCGACGTGGCTCGCGTTATCATCCAAACCAAAGATGCTCCATCAGCAGCGCAAGACAGCGCTATTCAAGCCAAGGGCGGCCGCAAGCGTGGTTCCTTCGATGCAATGAATATGGTTATTGCCGATGTGCCGCGTAGCTCACTGGCGGATCTCGCCGCTCGTGATGATGTCAAATACATCTCGGCTGACAAGCCCGTTCGCGCCAACATCGACCTCGTGACCGAATCAACCGGGGCCGCGCAAGTGCAGGCTGGCGCAGCCGGTGCGCCGGCCGCCGACGGCAGAGGCGTCGCGATCGCTATCCTCGATTCTGGAATCAGTGCGAACCATCCGGACTTCGCCGGTACGAATAATAAGTCACGCGTGATTGCCGCGGTTGACTTCACGGGCAGCAGCACGACTGGTGACCCGTACGGTCACGGCACAGGCGTCGCCGGAATGGCCGCAGGCAATGGCGCGGCTTCGACTGGTTACGATGGCAACTATGCTGGTTCAGCTCCGGGAGCGAACCTGGTTGACGTCAGAGTCCTGGACAACACGGGCGCCGGCCGCATCAGCAATGTGATCGCCGGCTTGAATTGGGTCATTCAGAATCGCGACCGCTACAACATTCGCGTCGTCAACATGAGCCTGGGCGCCACCCCGGAAGAATCTTTCCACCTCGATCCGGTTTGCAAAGCAGTGGAAGCCGCAACGCTCGCTAACATCGTCGTCGTTGCCAGTGCAGGCAATCGTGGTCGCACGGAAGAAATCATCGGACAGACTGCCGACGGCTCCCCGATTTACCAGCAAGCTTTTGGCGGCATCAACAGCCCGGGCAACAGTCCTTACGTAATCACCGTCGGCGCCACCGACACGCATGGAAGCGTGAAGCGCTCTGACGACACGGTCGCCCAGTTCTCTTCCAAAGGTCCGACGTCATTCGATCGCCTGGCGAAGCCCGATGTAGTTGCTCCCGGCCGCCGCGTGATTGCGCCAATGTCCCAGGAATGGAATGCGGCCCTGCCGATTCAGTTCCCCGAAAAGATCGTGCATCCAGTTTCCGGCGGCACCGACAATGCTTACTTCACTTACTCCGGAACTTCGTTTTCCGCTCCGGTCGTCGCGGGCACCGTGGCGCTGATGCTCCAGGCAAACAAATCCCTCACCCCACTCTTGGTCAAAGCGATTCTGACGCGTACTGCGCAGGAACTACCCGGCTTCCAGAACAAAGCTCAGTCAGTGCTGAGCCAGGGCGCCGGGCTGGTCAACGCGGTGTCGGCAGTTGAAATGAGCCGCGCGGTTGTTCCGAACGCCGGCAGTCTTCGCGCCGGCGACCGAATCTTCTCTGGTAACACCACACTTAGTTCACTGAAAGCTTCTTACAACATCGGTGGCGAGCAAGTCGCTCGCAGCGCCCGCGTCCTCTATGCCGACGGCATTTTGTTCTCAGAACGTCCGATGCTGACCAACGGTGTGGTACTCGGCGATGGCGTCGTCCTCGGCGATGGCATTATCCTGGCCGACGGCGTCGTGCTCGGCGATGGTGTGGTGCTGGGCGATGGGCACCTGTTAAGCGATGGCGTGGTCCTCGGTGATGGCGTCGTCCTCGGCGACAGCGTTGTTCATGGCGCGGGCATCATCATCGCGGATGGCTGGTTCTTGAATCAGACGGTCCACTTCGCAGATGGCTTGGCGAGCGGCGATGGCGTGGTCCTCGGCGACGGCCACCTGTTGGCCGATGGCCACCTTCTGAGCGATGGCGTCGTGCTCGGGGACGGTGTGGTGCTCGGCGACGGCGTGGTGCTTGGCGATGGCCACCTGTTAAGCGACGGTGTGGTGCTCGGCGACGGTGTCGTTCTCGGCGATGGCCACCTGCTAAGCGATGGCGTCGTGCTTGGCGATGGCCACCTGTTAAGCGATGGCGTCGTGCTGGGCGATGGTCACCTGTTAAGTGACGGTGTGGTGCTGGGCGACGGCCACCTGCTAAGTGATGGTGTAGTGCTCGGCGACGGCATCATGATCACTGACTAATTCGACAGAAAATCACTGCTTCCTGACCTCGCTCATTCTGGTGAGCGAGGTCATTTTCTTTCTCCCAGCTCGACCCAGGATCGTCTTATCTGCGACGGATTTCCGAACTAATCACCGCCATTTTCGTGTAACGGACAAGCGACTGGCGGCATCTCAAACATTTCGCCCAGCCGCGAGCTGGCGTTTGCGCCTATTAACAAGCGCCGTGTTATTCTTGCGGTGGAAAGTGTGACTGATAGTGATCACGAAACTCAATCTCTCGAGCAATCCGTTTCGCAATCGCGCGTTGCCGTGGACAGTGACTGGAATTGTGACCCTCTTCTCGATCATCGCGCTGATTCTCATTGCCAAAGGGACATTTCAGAGGAACGCGCAGGCCCAGACCGCCGCCGCTGACGTCGCCAAGTTGCACAAGCTGAGCGACGACCTGAATCAGAAAGCCGAAGCGCTTGAGAAGGCTCTAACGCCCGAACAACAGCGCGATCTGAAATCCGCCCACACCCTCGTCAATCGAAAACAGTTTTCCTGGTCGCGGCTGTTTGCGGATTTGGAAGCTGCCCTGCCAAGAGATGTTCGCGTTACACGGATTACGGTCAAGGAAGTGCGCTCTAACGGCGATCGCACTGTCGCCAATCTCGAGTTGGTAGTTGCCAGCAAGAGCTCGACGATTGTTACCGAGATGATCCAGAACATGGAGCGCGAAGGAATCTTTCATGCGGAACTGACCTCGCAAAATCCACAACACGGCAGAGAAGAGAGCGGCTCGGAATACGAGATGAACGTGTACTACGCGCCTCGCGCCGGCGCGCCAATCAGTGCAGCCGAGAGAAATAATCGACCGGTCGATACGGCGAGTGAAGGAGCGGGCCCCAGATGAGTCAGGAGCAACCGATGGGGAGTCCCGCAGTAGCGACGCGACGGACCGGGCAGCTTAACCTGGCCCGCATACGCACGACGCCGGGATTAAGCTTGATTGGTCTGCCTGAACTGATCGGATTGTCGGGCGCCGCTTTGATCGCGCTGCTTACAGTCTTCGCTTACTTCTATTTTTATCTTCCGGCTCAGTCGCGCCTGACATCCATCCAGCAAGAGCGCGATCGCCTGCAAGCAACAATACGCATCTCTGAGAAAGGGCTCGAGACCAACAAGAGCGTGAGCCAAAGGGTCGATGAAATTACCGCCAGCCTGAAAGACTTTGAGGCCAACTTTCTTTCGTCAGCCGCGACCGGACGTATGTCGCTGTACACGACCCTGAACGAATTGATGAAGAGCAACGGCCTGCGCAACACAGCGGGGCCAAGTTACTCACCGCTGGAACCGACCGGCACCAAGTCTCAGGTGCAGCCAACCGCCACCGCTGAGAAACAGAGTCACGCGAAGTGGCAATCGATTTATCCCGGTATCGCGGTGAGCATCACCGTCGAGGGGCCTTACCAACGCGTCCGCCATTTCGTCCGCGATCTTGAAACCAGTCGCCAATTCTTGATTATTAACGAAGTGGAACTCGAAGGCGTAACGCAATCAGGCGCAACGACGGAAGTGGCGCCAGTCATACCTGGACGTCCTCCGTTGGGCGCCCCCAACGCGGGCGGCAAGGGAGCACTCGTAAGCCTGCGGCTGGAAATGGCGACTTATTTTCGGCGAGCGGACGCGGATAACGCGCAGTGATATTTCGGCAGCGAACTTTTTGAACCAGGCATCAGCCGGGGGCGTTACATTAAATAATGAAACTCTTCGATCCGAACAATCCGAACGAGAAGAAGAAAATCATTGCGGCCGTGGTTTTGGGCGTAGTTGCGGTGGTAGTGCTTGGTTATCTGTTTCTGGGCAGCGGCTCAAAAAAACCAGCACCCAACACCAACCAAATCAGTGCGAGGTCGACGCCCACGCCTGCGCGTAACCCGAACACTCAGCCGCTTCCGGATAT
>DATNEI010000105.1:0-13505 GCA_035606795.1 Pyrinomonadaceae bacterium | reverse complement strand
AAATCGCACACCGGAAGAATCCAGCATGCATCTGTTGCGACGGCCGCGCGCGTTTTCACTCCATGTCAACCGGCAAATCATGCGCTACATCGGCCGCGCGGACGAAGTCTGGCGCAAGTATCTGTTTTACGAATCAGACGGCCACAGCGACTTGTGCGTGCGCGAGTAAAGCCCCGAATGTTGGTCAAGGAGAATAGAGTGATGACACTTTTGCTGTTCGTGATTGGAACCGAATGGATCGTCGTGCTGGTAGTCGCCGCGATCCTCCTCCTGTTTGGCGGCACCAAGTTGCCGCAACTGGCGAAGGCCCTGGGCCAGAGCAAGAAAGCATTCCGCGAAGGCATAGAAGAAGGCGACCGTGACGCGGCCAGCTCGCGCAACAAACTTGATTCGGTTGACGACGAAGCGCTGTTCGAAGAAGCCCGGCGGAGGGCACAACAACAGAAGAAGATCGAAAGTTAGCTGAGCGAAATCGTGACTCACCAAAGGCGCGAAATCGACTCGCGCCTTTTTTCATTGCAGCCGTGGCTTCTTGCCAGTCAGCAGCGTCGCTTTCATCGTCAACGAAAATTCACCGCTGTGGCGCTCCTCGTCGATGATGCGCGCGAGTTCTTCCTGCACCCGCGCACGCGCAGCTTCAGGCACCGAGCTGAGCCACCCGGGCAGAAGAAAATCCGTGATCAGCGGCGTGTTGAGGAACGTTTCACCTGATTCATAGTCGAACTCTTCAATCGTCGTCCATGATTGAACTTCGCCGAGATCTTCATCTCTGGCCAGTGCCTCGATGTCAGAGACGGTGGGCATGTCGGTAATCATGTTTTCGACCTCGACGCCGTGATCCTCAAGATTAGAATTGAATAGCGCCTCCCAAAAGATCGAAAAGAACTCGCCAAAGCTCGAAGCGGTAGGCAGCCACCACGCGACCGTTCCCCCTGGTGCTGTCACTCGCACCAGTTCAGAAATCATCGTGCGCAGATCGGGTGCAGCGACCATTGATGCGTTGCCGAGCACGAGATCAAAACTTTCGTCCGGAAATGACAACGACGCCGGCTCTTCACGCTGAAACTTGGTAGGCTCTCTGGCGGCAGCGGCTTTCGCGCGTCCAAGTTCAAGAGACTCGTCACTCTCATCAACGCAGAGCAACTCCAGCTTGCCGCCGGCTCGTTCGTGTAGCGCCAGCGCATGCCCGCCGGTGCCGGCCGCCACGTACAGCGCGCGTCCCTCTTTCGGCAAATCAACATGTGCATCGACGAGTTCCGCGAAACGCTCGCCCCAGTCAGGGGCCACGTAGAGATCGTGAAGAAAGGCGAGTTCTTTGGGTGATTTTGCGATCATGAAAAAACAGCTAAGAGCAAAGAGCAAAGAGCCGGCGAGCTGGACTGTTCGTATCCCTTAGCTCTTACCACTTTGTCCTTTGCTTTCCGCTTCTTCGAAATAGACTTTCCCTCGCAGTTTCTCAGGCAAGCAAGGCATTTCTTCTTTCGCGGCCGCATCGCTGTGCGCATAACGATAGCCCTGTCCGTAACCCAGATGCTTCATCAGCGGCGTCGGCGCGTTGCGCAGGTGCAGCGGCACCGGCTCGCGCGAAGTTTCCACCGCGTCAGCGTGCGCGGCCGAATACGCGCGCAGCACTGAGTTTGATTTCGGCGCGCGGGCCAGATAAATCGTGGCCTGGGCCAACGGAAATAAACCTTCAGGCATGCCGATCAGTTGCACGATCTCAGCAGCCGCAGCCGCCTGAACCATTGCTTGCGGATCAGCGAGTCCTATGTCTTCCGACGCGAGGATGCACAGGCGCCGCACAATGAAAACGGGATCGGCGCCGCCTTCAATCATGCGCGCCAGCCAATAGAGCGAAGCGTCAACATCCGAATTGCGCAGAGACTTAATAAGCGCTGAGGCAAGGTTGTAATGCTCTTCGCCGCCCTTGTCGTAAGCGAACTGGGTGCGGCCCAGCGCTTCAATCATTGTTTCGTTAGTGACGATGCGATCGCCTGCCGAATCAGGTTGAGTTGAATTCACGGCGGCTTCCAAGGCCGCCAACGCCACCCGAGCGTCGCCACCCGACAAGTGCGCGAGGCGCCTGATGATCTCGGCGTCGATTGATGGTTTCAGGCCGGCTAGCCCGCGATCTTCATCAACAACCGCACGTCTAAGAATCGTTTCGATTTCATCTTCGCTCAGCGGATTCAGGACCATCACGCGCGAACGCGACAGCAAAGCGCTAATCACTTCGAAGGAGGGATTTTCGGTAGTGGCTCCAATCAGCGTGACGGTTCCATCTTCGACGGCCGGCAGCAGCGCATCCTGCTGCGCCTTGTTGAAGCGATGGATTTCGTCGATGAAAAGGATTGTGCGACGACCGCGGAGGCGATCGAGCCGCGCCTGTGCGATTGCGCCGCGCAGTTCCTTGACGCCGGAAAAAACTGCAGAGAGGGCGACGAAACCGGCATTTGTTCGCTCAGCCAGCAACCTTGCCAGCGTCGTCTTTCCGGTGCCCGGCGGCCCCCAGAAAATCATCGACGGCAGCGTGCCGCCGCTTTCGATCAAGCGTCGCAAAACTCTGCCTTCGCCGACCAATTGTTCCTGCCCGACGAACTCTGAAAGCTCTCGCGGACGCATGCGATCGGCTAACGGCGCACCGGTCGCCGAGCCCGAAAGCGTGTTGTCAGGCTCGGACATTTCCGGGAAAAGTCTGGACGAGCGCGGTTTTGGCATTGCTGAAAGCAGCGTAGCACAGAGCGCACGGCGAATCATCCCGGCTGACTTCGCATAAGAAGGTTGGTTTTCCGCAGTCAATCCACGATAATGCGCGCGACAAAAACCCCGGAGGGAACACCAGTGACCCAACCCTTTTCGCCCATGGACCGCCGCCGCTTTGCGCAACTCTTTGGTGTTGGCGCAGCCTACCTTGCAGTCAGACCGGAACTTGCTTTGGCCAGTCCGTCGCCGGCGGTAACAGGCTCTGCGGCGGCGCCCAAGCACATTGTTCGTTTGAGCTCGAATGAAAACCCTTATGGGCCATCACCGATGGCGGTGAGAGCCATGCAAGAAGCTTTTGGCTTGGCTTGGCGTTACCCGGATGAGCATGCAGACACCCTGATTGACATGCTGGCGCGATTGAATGGCGTTAAGCGGGATCACATCTTGTTGGGTGACGGCTCGGGCGAGATTCTGAAGCTGTGCGCGGCAGCCTTCACCGGCCCAATGTCTAATGACCGCAATCGTGAGATCAAGTTGGCGCGCCCAACGCGCGGGAAGTCGGCGCCTACCTTCAAGAGTGGGCGCGGTCACTTGATCGTCGCCGATCCAACTTTCGAGGCGATCTTGAATCACGCGACCGTCAACAGCGCCGAGGTGGTAAAGGTGCCGCTGGACGCAAGGTTCGCGCATGATCTGCCAAAGATGCTCGCGGCCGCGAACGAAGGATTGGTCTACATTTGCAATCCGAACAATCCGACAGCGAGCATCACACCGAAAAACGATCTGCGCGAGTTTATTGATAAGTGTCCGCGCGAAACAATGATCCTCGTAGACGAGGCCTACTATCACTACGCTGATAGCCCGGATTACGAAAGTGTGATTCCGCTGGTCGAGCAACACCCGAACCTGATCGTCGCGCGCACGTTCTCGAAGATTTACGGGATGGCCGGATTGCGACTCGGATACTGCATTGCGCAGCCCGAAGTGATTGAGCGGCTGCGGCCGCATCAGACGTGGGATAGTGTGAATATCATGGCGCTGGTGGCCGGGATCGCCAGTCTCAATGATCAGAGCCAGCTGGGAAATGGCCGTCGCTTGAATGCTGCGACAAAAACTTTCGTGAGCAATCGTTTGACCCAGCTTGGCTACCAACACATACCGTCACAGGCGAACTTCATGATGATTGACATGAAGCGTCCGGTGCAGACATTGATTAGCGGCTTGCGTGAACGAGGCGTCCAGGTTGGCCGGCTGTTTCCGGCTCTACCGAATTACCTGCGGGTCACCATTGGTAAACGAGACGAGATGGAGACCTTTCTTTCGAACCTGTCCGCGCTTCATTCATAAGGCTGAGGTAATCCAGCAGTTCAGCAATGCGGCGGAAATCAATTAGGATAGGCAAATGATTTCTGCGCAATTAGCCAGGCGTGCAGTCTGGCGCCCGCTGTGGGATTTGCCCAGTCGCATAGATCTCATTTGGTCGCTGACCAAACGTGAACTGGCAGCCCGATATAAAGGATCGGCGCTAGGAATCCTCTGGGCGGTCCTCACGCCAGTCGTGATGATTGCGATCTTCACGATCATCTTCGCCGGCATCTTCAAAGCAAGATTTGGTTCCAGCGATTCGCAATGGGACTTTGCCTTGTATCTGTTTTGCGGGTTACTGCCCTGGAACGCTTTTCAGGAAGCGCTGACGTCTTCTTCCAATGTGATAGTCGCGCGCGCCAACCTGGTGAAACGCGTCGTTTTCCCGCTCGAGGCTTTGCCCGTCGCCCAAACTCTGGCTGCGATCATGAATCAATTGTTCGGAACGATCGCATTGCTGCTCGGGATTCTTCTGATACGTCACCAATTCCATGTGACGCTGATTTACTTGCCGCTGGTTTTGATTCCGCAATTGATTGCGACACTGGGCGGCGCGTGGCTGTTGGCATCGCTTGGGGTATTCATTCGTGACATCGCTCAGGGAACAACCCTGGTATTAATGGCTTGGATGTACCTGACGCCGATTATCTATCCTGAGTCAATGGTGCCCGAGGCTTACCGGCCGATCATTAACCTCAATCCATTTTCTCCCCTGATTCGCAGTTACCGCCGCATCATCATCGAAGGTGGAGCGCCTGACTGGGCCGGTTTGGCCTACTTCCTGGCGTTCGCCGCCGTGGCTTTCATCTTCGGCTATTGGTGGTTTGCTCGCAGCCGCAAAAACTTCGCCGATGTAGTGTGATATTTCAGTTTTTGGCCGTATTTATTGAGGTTTCCGCGCACAACATCGTTGACA
This sequence comes from Pyrinomonadaceae bacterium, assembly GCA_035606795.1. Lineage (GTDB taxonomy): Bacteria > Acidobacteriota > Blastocatellia > Pyrinomonadales > Pyrinomonadaceae > UBA11740. The sequence goes on along the minus strand of DATNEI010000105.1, from coordinate 8,521 downwards.
CTCGTTATCTCAGCATGTTAGGTTAGACATTGTCGTCACGCTCCGGACGGCGATTGAGAGGGTGCCTCGACCCGATCTGTCCTCATAAGTTTATCGATTCAAATTTACAGTCCTTTCGGTCTCAAATGGCTTTTGACAAGGCAAAGACTCTTCGCGCAGCTGAGAAGTATCTCGAAGTAGGAAAGATTGCGGCTGCAATCAAGGAATACTGTCAGATCGTTGCCGTTGACGCTGATGACTTCACGACGCTCAACATGTTGGGCGATTTGTACACGCGCGTCGGCAACACCTCGGAAGCGGTTACTTGCTTTCGTCGCATCGCCGAGCACTATCGCGAACAGGGTTTCGGACTCAAAGCGATCGCGATGTACAAGAAGATCGATCGCTTGCAGCCGCACGACATCGACATCGCAACCCACCTGGCGGATTTGTACGCGCAGCAGGATCTGATTGTCGAAGCCCGCACACACTATCTCGCCATCGTTGAAGCTCATCAGCGCGCAGGTTCGGCGCACAGCGCGCTCGAGGTGCTTCGCAGAGTTGCTGACCTCGATCCTCAGAACACGCAGATTCGCACAAAGCTAGCGGATGGTTATCTGAATTTGGGTCTAAAGAAAGAAGGCGCCGCCTGTTTCTCGGAAGCAGGACAGATCCTGGTAGCGCGGGGGGCCTTTGACGATGCGTTGCTCGCATTCGAGAAGGCGTTGAGAGTGAACCCAGCGGACTATGCGATCTTGAAAGGAATGTTGGCCGCGCATACGGCGCGCCGCACGGCTGACGAAGCAGCGGAGCAGATCGAAGATGCGCTGAAGACCTTCCCTGAGGACTGTGAACTACTCGCGTTATTGGCCAGCGCCTATCTGGAAGCGGATGATCCGGAGCAGGCAGAACGCGCGACTGGCTTACTGGTGGCGAAGGAGCCTGCCGCTTATCTGCGTTTCATGGACGTCGCGCGTTCGTACTTGCGGCACGATAAAATTGCCGAAGCCGTCGCGGTAGTTGCGAGAATTACTGAACAGATGTTGGCAGAGCGCGAGCAAGAGCAATTGATGTCTCTGCTCGATGAATTGCTCGCCGGCGACGCTGACAATGTTCAGGCGTTACGGCTGCTGGTTCGCGCGCACTGGTGGTTGCGCGACATGGAAAACTTGAAGGCGGCGCTCGAGCGTCTGGCGGATGCCGCGCAAGCCGCAGGCCTGGACGCGGACGAGCGTTATGCGCTGACGCAGCTCACCCGTTTGGAACCTTCCCACGAAGCATATCTGTCGCGGCTGGCTGAATTGGGTGGCGCTGAGGAAGCGGCAGCCGGTGAAATGTTGCCGGAGTTCGGCCACGCAGACGAGTCCACGCCGGTGGCAGCTGTAACCACCGACGAGTTCGTTGGCAACTCGGACGAGGTAGTTACACCAGTCCAGGAAGCGAGTTTCGAATTCAACAACGCAACCGAAACTTCTGCAGGATGGACCGCACCGGTCGAAACGCCTATCGAAACCGGTTTCACTTTTGAATCAATCGTAGCTCAAGAACTGCCCTCAAATGGCGGTGAAAAACCAACCGAGGGTAACGAGGAAGAACGCGTCGCGGCCATCCTGCGGCCTGAGTTGGAGAGCGTCGACTTCTACATCGCGCAGGGATACATCGACATCGCCATCGACACGCTTGATCTGCTGCAACAGCAATGTGGCCATCATCCGGAAATCAATGCGCGGCGTGAACGCATTACGCGACTGCAATCCGGTGTTGAGGAATCAGCCGGCGCCCCGGAAGCCATCGCGGATGGCGAGATTACTTTTGAAGCCAACTTCGAAGTGCCGATAGTTTCCGAACAGCCGGCGCCGGAAGTCGTGATGACGGTTCCCGTTGTGGCAGAGCCGAACGGCGGTTCGCCCGCAACGCTGGGGATCGACGCCGGGCTGGCAGAAATCTTTGAAGAATATCGCGCGTTTAGTGAAGGTCCGGCCGAAGCTGCGGCTAACGGCGACTACGAAACTCACTACAATCTCGGGCTTGCGTACAAAGAAATGGATCTATTTGAAGATGCGCTCGAGGAATTCCAGATTGCCGCAAGTCTGGCTTCGCCGAGTGACGGCACCCCGCGCTACTTGCAATGTTGCAACCTTCTGGGACATTGTTTCATGCAGACAGGCGTGCCGGAAGTAGCGGTGAAGTGGTTGACGAAGGGTCTCAACGTGCCGAACATCTCCGACGAAGAGCGGATGGCGCTGACGTACGAACTTGGCGCCGCCCACGAACAGGCTGGAGATTTGGAACACGCGCTCGAAAGTTTCACCGAGGTTTACGGAGTGAACGTTTCGTATCGCACTGTGAACGAGCGCTTGAAGATGTTGAAAACGCGACTAGGCGAGAAAGATCGCAGCGCGCGCAAAGCCGAACAAACAGAAATGGTAAATTAGTTTCGTCTTCGGCTCTTCATTTCAACTTAATCCTTCGCGACCATCCGTCTTTTCTTAAGGCCCGCCGTCTGCCAAATTAATGACCTCTTCAAAACTGTCGGTAGTTTTCTACATAATTCTGTGTCTCGAAATCTGCATCGTGCTCACCGTCCTGCCATGGATACCGCATGGATGGTTTGGTCTGAGCGACTGGGGCAATAATTACTTTCTCCTGCTGGCGGCCCACAAAACCGGGTATGGCTTACAGAGATTCGTCGCCTCGGGCTGGGTGCGCGGCGCTGTCTCAGGTTTGGGTATTCTGAACATCGCGATGGGCGCCTTGGAGATAATCAATTTTCGCCGCACCGTACACGCGCTGGACGCCGAGACTCCGGCTGTGGAAAGCTCAAGAGCATCACGAGTTCCACCTGCGACAGCCAATGAAGCGCGACCTGTCAAAACCGATCCTTTATCTGATTACCCCCGGCGCGACCACTGAAGTCACGACACCCGACAGCCCCGAATTCCAAAACATCATCGAACAAGTCGCCGCCGCGGTCGCTGCCGAAATCGATTTAGTTCAACTGAGAGAGAAGCGGTTGTCGGGGCGCGTGCTGTTCGAGCTGACCCGCGAGGCAGTCTCAGTGACACAGGGCAGCGTGACGCGGGTGTTGGTAAACGATCGCGCGGACATTGCTGCGGGCGCCGGTGCGCATGGCGTGCATCTGACGACACAATCGATCGATGCCGCGACAGTCCGCAAAACCTTTGGTAATGAATTTGTGATTGGCGTCTCGACGCATTCGGTTGATGAAGCGCGGGCAGCAAGACTAGCGGGCGCAGACTTCGTCGTTTTCGGGCCCGTATTCGAAACAGCTTCAAAACGCGAGTACGGTGCGCCGGTCGGGCTTCCGCAAGTTGCCCGGCTAACCAGCGAACTCGCTAATTTCCCAGTGCTGGCGCTGGGCGGCATTACAACTGGAAACGCGCGAGAGTGTCTGCACGCAGGAGCGGCTGGTATTGCCGCAATCAGTCTCTTCGAGGAGACAACCGAGCTGGCAGAGTTAGTCGTGAAGATTCGACGATGAGCTCAAGTCTCACAAAGAAACCCGTGGTGCTGACAATCGCGGGTTTCGATCCGTCCGGTCGCGCCGGCATCGTTGCCGACATTCGTACCATCGAATTGCTGGGCTGCGCCGCAGTCGCCGCAATTACTTCCATCACTTTTCAAAACTCTGAGACGTATTTTGGCGCAGTCGATCAAACTGCCCAATCGGTTCGCGGGCAAATCGAATCGATGGTCCGGCAAAACAAAATTGCAGCCGTCAAGGTGGGCATGTTACCGACCGCGGAAGTGGTGAGCGAACTTACCTCGCTGATCAGTGAGTTAAACTTGCCGGCGCCGGTCATTGATCCCGTAATGGAATCGTCGAGCGGCGGCAAATTGATGGCGGATGACGCCTTCGAAGTTTTCGTCACGGAGTTGCTGCCATTGGCGCGCGTCGTTACGCCGAACATTCCCGAAGCTGAAAAGTTTGGCGGTATGAATATTCGTGATGAAGAGACAATGCATCAGGCTGCGGCGCGCATTCGAGAACTCGGCGCGCGAGCTGTGCTGATCAAGGGCGGACATCTCCAGCAGGCAGGAGCCAGGAGGCAGGAGGCAGGAGAAGTTAACCGCGAGGCGACTGATTTGCTCGACGATGACGGTGAGGTGACAATTTACAGAAACGAATGGATCGAGGTGCCCAACGTGCGCGGCACCGGCTGCATGTTGTCGTCGGCGATTGCGGCAGGTCTGGCTAGAGGCGACGATATGAAGCAAGCGGTCTCAACGGCCAAACAATTTGTCTCGCAAGCAATTAAGAACTCGAAACTCGAAACCCGAAACTCGAAACCGAATCCTACTCGATTGTAACTTTCTCCATTCGCACTTCATCCAGTGGCCGGTCTCCCTGATCGGTTTTCGATGTGGCGATGGAGTTCACGACATCCTGTCCGTCAGTGACGCGCCCAAAGATTGTGTAGCTCGGCGGCAGTGGATAATCGACGTGCATGATGAAGAATTGCGAGCCGTTGGTGTTCGGGCCCGCGTTCGCCATCGCCACTGTGCCGGCTTTGTAACCGCGTTTATAAACTTCGGATGAAGGATTGATTTCATCGTTGAACCTGCCGCCCCACGCCGATGCGCCGCCGCGACCGGTACCGGTCGGGTCACCTCCCTGAATCATGAAGCCATTGATACAGCGGTGAAAAATGACGCCGTCGTAAAAGCCCTTCTCAGCCAGCAGGCGAAAATTCTCAGTTGTTTTAGGCGCGTCCTCTTCGAGCAACTCGAATTTGATGGTCCCCTTGTTTGTCTGAATCACAGCGGTGCGATTTGCCATTTAGTGTCTCCTGCTATTTTTGATGGACGAACAGATTACCCGTTGCGCTCATAAACTGCACGTCGCCGTGTCAGAAGCCCGACCGTGAGGGAGGGCAACTCAAGCATCGACTTCAACGGGTAAACGCCTTTCGATGCTTGCCCTCCCTAACGGTCGGGCTTCTGACACAATATCGCTCCACCTGACGGATTCCGCGCCAGCCGGTATTATGTCGAGGCTTCTAAGCTGAAAGGATCACTCAAGAAAAATGAACGTTACTCATCTCGAATGCGGCGCGTGTGGTCTGCGTCACGAGGCACGACGGTTGCACAACCTCTGTACGCAATGCGGGAAACCTCTGCTGGTACGGTACGACTTACAGCGCGCGGCCCAGTCGCTCAGCAAAGAGAGTCTGCGCGGTCGGGCGCCGGATTTGTGGCGCTACCGCGAAGTGCTGCCGGTCGACGCGGACGAGAACGTAGTCACCTTGGGCGAAGGGTTCACTCCGCTCGTGCACGCATCGCGGCTGGGCGCGTCGCTCGGCATGCCGCAGCTTTACATCAAGGACGAAGGTCAGAACCCGACACAGAGTTTCAAAGCTCGCGGCATGACGGCCGCGGTGTCGATGGCCAAAGAGTTGGGCGTCGAGAAACTTGCGGTGCCCTCAGCCGGTAACGCCGCCGGTGCCTTGGCAGCGTACGCCGCGCGCGCGGGGAGGGAAGCGCACATTTTCATGCCCCGGGACACGCCGCGGGCCAACGTAATCGAATGCGAACAGACCGGCGCGCACGTGACGCTGATGGATGGATTGATCACCGATTGCGGCGCTGAAGTCGGCAGACGGAAAGAAGCCGAGGGTTGGTTCGACGTTTCGACTTTAAAAGAGCCTTATCGCATTGAAGGCAAGAAGACGATGGGCTACGAACTGGCTGAGCAGTTTGATTGGGAATTACCCGACGTGATTGTTTATCCGACTGGCGGTGGTACTGGGTTGATCGGAATGTGGAAAGCGTTCGATGAGATGGAACAGATGGGCTGGATTGGATCAAAGCGGCCGCGCATGGTGACAGTGCAAGCATCAGGCTGCGCGCCAATCGTTACTGCGTTCGAAAAAGGCGAACGCTTTGCCGCAGAGTTCCCCAACGCGCACACGACGGCGTCGGGCCTGCGCGTGCCGAAAGCAATTGGCGATTTCCTGATTCTCGACGCGCTGCGTGCTTCAGGCGGAACTGCCGTTGCCGTCAGCGATCAAGAATTGATTGACGCGACTAAGGAGATTGGCGCAGCCGAAGGAATCTTCTGCGCTCCTGAAGGCGCTGCCTGCTTGCCCGCATTAAAGAAATTGTTGGCGGATGGCTCAGTGAAACCGAACGAGCAGCTGGTGCTTTTTAATACCGGGAGTGGCGTGAAGTACGTCGAGAGTTTTTCGTGAAGCTTACAGAACCGCGAGCGGCAGCGAGCGGGTGTCAGGTGCAACGTTGAGTAACAGGACCGCTTACTATCGTTCGCGGTTCCGTAACGAATTGGGATGGAGAAGCAATTGTTAGCCACGGTAGCTGTATTTCTTTTTTGTCTGCTTTACACGGCGGCAATTGCCGCACAGACAAAAGGCGCAGCGGCGGATGAGAAGCGCGCATCCGACATCAACCTGCCGGTCGCAGAGCCCGAGGCGCGGTCGCTGGGTCGGAGCCTCGGCTTCGGCCAACGCATCGACGTAAAGCTGAAAGACGGATCAAAAGCGAGTGGTCGCATCACCGGGTTGGCGGGAGATCGGTTCGTCGTTACGAATGAAAAAGGCGCGGCGACGGCTGTTGCCTATTCTGACGTATCGCGCATTACGAAGCAGAGAGAGAAACTCGGAGTATTTCACAAGCCCTGGGTCGGCATCATGTTTACCGCCGCCGGGGTGGGCACCCTGATCGTTTTGGCGCTTGCTTTATTCGACTAACGCCGATCGCATTGCCGCGCGGCAGAATCGAGCTATGAGACGTCTTCTGGTATCGGTAGGTAGCGCACTGATGATCAATTTGTCAGTTGCGGCAATCGTGCCTGCACAAACACAGGCTGATGCTGAACGGATCGCAAAGGTGAAGCGAACGGTCAACAAGATTGGCTCGGACGCAAACGTGAACATCAAGTTCCTGGACGGACGCACGGCGAAGGGTCGCATCACGGTTATCGGCGATAGCTCGTTTGTGCTGGTCAACAAGAAAATGACCGATTCAATGACGATTGGTTTCGCGCAGGTGAAAGAAGTCGGCCGAGTTGGCGACAACGCTTTCTCTGATCCAGCCATGTGGGTGGGTATTGCGATGATCCCGGCGATTATCGGCCTCTGCTTATGGGCGCGAAACAAAGATTAGAAAAAGTTGGGTTTGGAGTACGACATGGTCAATTTAAAGAGTGCGATTTGTCTCACTTTCATTTTGCTGTTCGCGAGTCTCGCGTCGGCGCAAACCAGCAATTCTAACTGGTTGACACAGACTGAGCGCGCGAAATTCGATCAGCTTCGCATCGCCGGTTCTGAGGCGCTTTACAACCTGGATTACGAAGGCGCGCGGAAAATTTTTAAAGAGATGGCCGTCGCCTTCCCGAACTATCCGGCCGGACCGCAATTCCTCGCAGACACGCTTTTGATCGAGGCGCTTTATCAAACGCGGCGTTTGCAGGCTTCGCTCTACAACAGCGATTCCTTCTACTCAGAGAACGAGGACAAAGCTGATCCGAAGCTGGTCGATCAGTTTCGCACCTACACGCGCACGGCGCGGCAACTGACAGAAGCGCGCCTGAAGCAAAATCCGAACGACACTGAGGCGCTCTATTTCTTTGGCGCGATCGAGGGGTTAAAAGCATCGTTTGAGGAGACCGTCGAGCGTCGCCACTTTGCGGCCCTGAAAGACGGCAATGATGCCGTGGACAAACATCGAGATGTGATCAAGCTCGATCCAAATTACCGCGACGCCGAGATGACCATCGGGTTGTACGACTACACCATCGGCGCGCTGCCTTTGCCCAAGAAAATTGCGGCAGGTTTTCTCGGACATCGCGGATCGAAGAAGCGCGGCATCGCGACCATTGAGCGCGTCAGCCGTGAAGGGAACTGGGTCAAAGAAGATGCGCGCACGTTATTGATTCTGCTCTACAACCGCGAGCAGCGTTTCGCCGAAGCGGCAACGATTGCCCGTGAAATGGGCGCCAAGTATCCGCGCAACTATCTGTACAAGTTGGAAATGGCGGACGCCTTGGTCGCGCAAGCGGCGCTGGAGCGAGAGTCGAATCACGCCACCGCGCCCAGCGCAGCGGAAACCGAAGCGTTCGCGACCTTCGAAAATTTATTGCACGACAAGAATCTGCCGGAGACGACGCGCAAGGCGCTGGATTTGATCCATTTCAAATACGGTGAAGCGTTGCTGACGGCTGGGCTTTACGATCGCGCGGCGAGGGAGTTCATGGCGTCTGCTCAGGTGGTGGGAGCGCAGGAAGGCTTGGCGACCATGGCGCATCTTTACGCCGCGCAGGCGCTGGATTTAAGTGGGAAGCGCAACGATGCCTTAACTCAATATCGCGCTGTGTTGTCCCGGCCGAATGTTTATGACGCGCATGAGCAAGCGCAGGTGGGGCTGAAGGAAGTTTACAAGAGGAAAACCACTTAAGAACAGTGCAAATTGAAAAATGAAAAAAGTAGAATTTGAAAATTCAAGTCACTGAATTGCAGTTGGGAAGAGGGGCTTGCCCCCGCCGCCGACTCGATTACAAGTCTCA
>DATNEI010000103.1:0-12479 GCA_035606795.1 Pyrinomonadaceae bacterium | reverse complement strand
GAGCCCGGTTCGGTTGCCGATACGGAAAACTATACGGTCTATTTTCAGCAGGACGCGATCGTCGACGCCGCGGAATGCGAGGTTACTCAGGAGCAGCAGGAAGTTGCGCTCGGTCGAATGCAGAGCAAGCGCGCCAACGGCGTCATTCCCAATATTAGTTCCGGAACGACGCTGCGCCGCTATCGGTTGGCGGCCGCAGCCACTGCCGAATACACACAAACATATGGCGGAGGATCTGTCAGCGGCGCACTCTCAGCGATCACGACGACCGTCAACCTCGCTGATGCGATTTACGAGCGCGATGTGGCGATCAGGCTGACGCTGATTGCCAACGACGACACAATTATTTTCACCGACACGACGACGGACGGTTACACCACCGACAACGTCAGTGCGCTCATTAGCGAAAACCAAACCAAGCTCGACTCAGTTATAGGTTCAGTCAACTATGACATTGGTCACGTCTTTGACGGGCGTTTACTTTCGGGTGGCGCGTTTTCATGGCAAGGGCTGGCCGGCATTGGTGTCGTCTGTGTTAACGGCGTGAAAGCTCGCGGTGTGGATATTTTTCGCTCGGTTAGTCCAAACAGTGTGATCGCGTATTACAGTGCCGCACACGAGATGGGGCATCAGTTCGGCGCAACTCACACGTTCAATACGACGAGCGGATCCTGTGGCTCGCAACGCGCGCCGGCTACCGCATACGAGCCCTACAACGGATCGACCATCATGGCTTACCGCCTCGCCTGTGCGCCTGACGATCTGATGTCCACGGATACTTATTTTCACAATGCGAGCATCGAGCAAATCGTGAACTTCACCAACGGCGGCTCGGGCAACAGCTGTGCGACCGCGACCGGCACCGGCAACACTCCGCCGTCGGTTTCAGCCGGCGCGAGTTATACGATTCCGATGGGCACACCTTTCATACTGACAGCGAGCGGAAGTGATGCCGATGGTGATGCGATTACTTACGATTGGGAAGAATTCGACTTGGGTACAGCGGCGCCTCCGAACACGGATGATGGGACCCGGCCAATCTTCCGCTCGTTTGCCCCGACTACAAGTCCGGCGCGCATGTTTCCGCGCTTGCAGGACGTGTTAACGGGTTCGGCGACTATGGGCGAGTTGCTTCCTTCCACCACACGCACGATGAATTTTCGCGTGACTGCACGCGACAACCGGTCGGGCGGCGGAGGGATAAATTCTGCAGCCACCCAAGTGAATGTCCGCAACGACGCCGGCCCGTTTACGGTGACGTCGCCCACGTCATCCAGTTCATGGCCCGTCGGATCCACGCAGACTGTGACGTGGAACGTGGCCAACACGAGCGGCGCGCCAATCAACGCCGCGACCGTAAGAATCACTCTTTCTGTTAACGGCGTCAGCTTCCCTTACATTTTGGCGAACAACACCCCCAACGATGGCTCTGAACTTGTGACCCTGCCGTTTACGCCGACAAGCTCCGCGCGCATCAAGGTCGAGGCGGCCGGCAACATCTTCTTCAACATTTCGCAGGGCTTTACGATTACTGGCAGCGCGCAACCCGGAATTCAGTTCAGTTCGTCCGCTTATTCAGTTAATGAAGGAGCCGGTGTGGTGGAAATCTACGTGCACCGAAGCGATACCGTAAGTTCTGCGGCAGTTAATTATGCGACGTCGGATACGGCTGGCCTGCAGAATTGCACCGTGGTGAATGGCAAGGCCTCTGAGCGCTGCGACTATGTAACGTCTGTCGGAACATTGAACTATGCGGCTGGAGAAGGGACCAAGGTTTTCACCGTGCCGCTAATTGATGATGCGTGGGTGGAAGGCAATGAAACGTTCAGCGTTTCCTTGAGTAGTCCGACTGGCAATCCGATCGGAGGCCTTACCGCCGCGACTGTGACTATTGTTGATAACGACTCAACTCAGGGGACGACAAATCCGATTGACGGTGTCGAGTTCTTCATCCGACAACAGTATGCAGATTTTCTTAATCGCCAACCGGACGCGACGGGATTGCAAAATTGGATCAATACGCTCGCGCCTTGTCCGAACGGAGGATTTGGCGAGCCGCCGGCTTCGGATTGCGATCGTCTGCACGTCGCTGCGGGGTTTTTCCAATCTGATGAGTTTCTGAATCGTGGCTACTGGGCATTTCGCCTCTACATGGTGAGCTTCCAACAACGGCCGACGTACGCGCAGTTCATTCCCGACATGGCGCAGGTCGGCGGGCCGAAATCTCCTGCTGAGGAAGAGTCGAGCAAGGCTGCATTCGCCGAAGCGTTCGTGCAGCGACCTGAATTCACTGCGAGGTATTCGGGCCAACACGGGCAGACGCTCGCAAATGCGCTCACGACCAACTCAGGCTTGCCGGCTTACACAGTGCAAGCCGGTGAAACCGACGGTCAGATACTTCGTCACATTGCCGAACGACAGACGAGCCTGGATAAGTTCCTGACTGAAGGCACGGTGTCGATTCTGTACTTTGGATTTCAGCGCCGCGACCCGGACACGATTGGTTATCAGAATAACCTGGACACCCTAAATGCGAATCCAAATAACCTGCGCCACATGATCTTCATCTTCATCTACTCGACTGAGTACCGGCAGCGATTCGGTCCATCGTAAGCGTTCAGCCAATTTCACAATTTGCGCCGTCGTCCGGAGTCTGATGGCGGCGCTTTGCCTCAAAAGTCCTTCGATTAGTTCTCTGAAAGATTTGAACTGACATCGCCGCAGAGCGGCGAGATGTTTATAGCTACGCGATTGCCTCTTCCCATCTCCGCAAAGAGCCAAACGCTGAGCATTTCGCTCTTTGCGCCGGAAGTGAGAAGGGCGTGCTTTCTATAAACATTACGTGCCTACGGCACGGCTCTGTCGCAATTCGCTCGAGCGATCACTTTTGAGGCAAAGCTTGATGGCGGCGCATCTTCTGTCTGCGTCATACAACCGGCCCGGGTTCTGCGACTAATCTGCTGAATACCCGAGAAGCTTCCGCAGCTTTACCGCAGCCTCTCGACCGTTTACCTCGGAAGGTTTTCCCGATGTGCCTCGGAAGGTGAAGGAGTCAATGCCGGCTAAGTTTCAAGTTTCAAGTTTCAGGTTTCAAGTTGGATTTGGAAGATTGCGGAATTACGAGGGAAGCGCGAAAGCGCTCTTTGGCTGGATTCGGCCGGCAACGGCGTGCGAAGTAAGTCCAAAGTTACCCGTCCAAAGTCCAAAGTCCAATCCCCAGAGTTCAAAGTCCAAGATCCAAGGTCGAACGTTCTCCAACCGCCCGCACCATCGCCAACACCGACGACGAAACGCCTTTCGGTCACAGAGGCCTGCGCTTGTAGCACTGGCTTGCTTGTTAGCAGTTGCATTGGTGTCGCTGGTTAGCGACCGCATGCTACGCAGCTCCGATGCGGCCGCTCAAAGCGCATCCCTCGCGACACCAGCCAATCTAAGCGCGACTGACGACGCGTACGCCACAAAAATCGCGGTGACTTGGGACGCCGTGCGCGGCGCGACGCTCTATCGCATCTTTCGTAACGCGACGAACAACCCAGCCACGGCCACGGCAATAGGCACAACCCCGCAAGCGATCTTCTTCGATGCGACAGCCGCCGCGAATCAAAGCCTCTTCTATTGGGTGCGCGCGGAAAACGGAAACGTCGTCAGCGCTTTGAGTCAGCCCGATCAAGGTTCACGCACGGGCGGAGCGATCATTGGTCCATTGGCGCCGCTCGATCCGCCACCGGCGCCGCTGGGGAATCAACCGACCGCGGCGAAGGCTTATCTCGGCAAAGCGCTTTTCTGGGATGAACAACTTTCATCGACGCGCACGGTCGCTTGCGGCACTTGTCACTTTTCTACGAACGGCGGTTCAGATGCGCGCGCGATTGTTAACAACGCGCGCTCGCGAAATCCCGGCCCCGATGGAATCTTCAATACGGCTGATGATGTCTTCGCGTCTCCGGGTGTCATCAGCAACAACAGCGACGGCAGCTACAACTGGTCAACGACTTACGGATTTCATGAGCAAGTCACCGGCAGAAAATCGCGGTCGTATATCGATGCTGGTTACTCGAACTTATTGTTCTGGGACGGACGCGCAAGCGGGACGTTCACCGATCCAATTGGCGGCGGCGTCGTTTTGCAAAATGGCGCCGCGCTCGAGAGTCAGGTAGCCGGCCCACCGGTCAGCTCTGCCGAGATGGCGCATGTCAATCGAACCTGGAATGAGGTTGCGGTTCGCGTGGCCCAATCAACACCGCTGGCACTCTCCCCGTCCGTCCCGGCGGCTGTGAGAAATTGGATCGACGGCCGCACCTATCCCGAATTGTTTGAAGAAGCCTTCGGCACGCCCGAAGTTACTCCCGCTCGAATTGCTATGGCGATCGCGACGTTTGAGCGAACTGTTTATTCAGACCGCACCCCGTTCGATCAATCGGTCGCGCAAATCACGCCACTCGGCGCAGCGGAAACTCGCGGACGCGGACTCTTTAATCAAGTTGGTTGCAACGTCTGTCATGCCGGAAATCTTTTTAGTGACAACGCGTTTCACAACATCGGCGTGCGGCCACAGTTTGAAGACACCGGCCGTTTCCAGGTAACCGGCAATACGAACAACATCGGCGAGTTTCGTACACCGAGCCTTCGCAATGTCGGCGTCCGGGGCCCCTATTTTCATAACGGACATTTCGCGACGCTCGAAGAAGTTGTCGACTTTTATAATCGCGGCGGTGACTTCGATGCTCCAAACATCAATCACAACCTGATTAGGCCGTTGAACCTGAATCCCCAGCAGAAGGCTGACCTCGCAGCATTTCTGCGCGCGTTGACTGACCCGCGGGCTGCCAGTGCGTCGGCGCCTTTCGATCGCCCGACGCTTTACAGCGAATCCAATCGCGTTCCGCAAGTTTTCGGAAATGGAACCACTGGCAGCGGCGGCAACGTTCCGCAGGTGACGGCAATTGAGCCACCGGTCGTCGGTGATCCAAGCTTCACCGTCGGTGTTTCAAACGCGCTGGGCGGTGCGCAGGCAGTGCTCGTCATCAACCACACTGACCCCGGCGCCGGTTCTTCGATTCCGCAAACAGGATCGCTCGCGCGCCTGACGATTGGTCTTAGCGGTAGCGGTGCTGGTAACGGCTTTGGGTCGGCGAGTTTGCCAATTCCCAATAACCCCGGTGCGACGTTTTATGGGCGTTGGTATGTCTCCGACGCGGGCGCGACGGGTGGTGTGGCGGTCTCGCCGGCTTTCTCGTTTACGATTTTTGACGGCGCAATCGGTCCAAATCCGATCGACGACGTGACGATATTCATCAGGCAGCAGTACCGCGACTTTCTGAACCGCGAACCCGACGCGGTTGGTTTACAGAATTGGGTCAATACGCTTGCCCCCTGTCCTGGCGGCGGCTTTGGTGAGCTCGATCATCCCGAATGTGATCGCGTGCACGTTTCGATGGGCTTCTTCCAATCGACGGAATTTCTCGGGCGCGGCTATTTCGGATTTCGTTTTTACATGTCAGCCTTTGGCCAAAGACCGACACTTCAGCAATTCACCGCGGACATGTCTTTGCTCGGTGGCTCAAAGTCGGCCGCGGAAGAAGAGCAAAGCAAAGCAGACTTCGCCGAAAAATTCGTGCAGCGTCCCGAGTTCGTGGCGCGATACGGAGCCACGACTGACCCAACGCAGTATGTTGATGCGCTGCTGCAGGCCACGGGTCTGCCGAATCTCTCAACCCGCCAACAACTGATCAGCGGTTTGCAGAACGGTACCAAGACGCGCGGTCGGGTGTTGCGTGAGATAGTCGAGACGCAGGAAGCGCTCGATCGTTTCCTGGTCGATGGATTTGTCGCGATTCAGTACTTTGGTTATCTACATCGCGACCCGGACACGATTGGTTACGATAATTGGACACGGACTTTGCGGCAGAATCCGAATGATATCCGGCACATGGTGTTTGGATTCATCTATTCGTCGGAGTATCGCTCGCGTTTTGGCTTGCCTTGAGTAAGTATCCGCAGATTACGCAGATTTCGCCGAGACAAAACTGGTGCGCCGCCACATTTCCTATGTGCGGAATCTGCGGATTCCCTTCGTGACATTTTGAGTCTCGCTAGCGGGCCGCGGTCGGAGAGAGTTTTGCGACCGTCCACAGCGGAAAATGATCCGAGACGGTGAGGTTGCGATCGATGCCATAGCTGGACGGCGTCAATCGGCGCAGCCAAATCCAATCCAGCTTGAGCTTTACATCGAACATCAACGCCTTGCGATAGAACGTTGACTCGTCATCGGGCAGAGCCGTGATGAACCCGTTTTCTGTGAACAGCTTGCGAGTGCCTTCCACAGCAGGTAGCTCCCACGTGTTGAAATCGCCGAGCACAATCGCCGGCATATCTTTCGGAAAGCGGTCCAAGTCTTTCAGCACCGCGCGAAACTGTTCGATCTTTTGAGCGATAGCCAACCGAGTTTCGCTGTGCACGGAATATTCGCTGTGCACGGAATAAACGCGAATTGAAGTCTTATCAATTATGGTCGTGGCGGCAATTGCCACTCGCTGCCGTCCGCCGGGCCCGGCATTGGACAACATGATTCTAGTGACATTGGTCAGAGGATAAGGGCTGAGGATTTCGACGCCCGTTTCTTCTTCGGTGTCCTTCTGTTTTGCTGAGGCGGCTTCGGGGGCGGCCCACACGTAATACATCCCGAGAGCTTCGGCGATGGCTTTCGCATTGTTCACGTTCCCACTGCGCAGCTTATTGCGATCGACTTCCTGCAAACCAACGATCGCGGGCGCCGACCCGCGACGTTCTTTCAGCCACTCAATAATCTGTTCGAGCTCTTTTCCGCTGCGCCAGCGAATATTGTAGGAAAAGATTTTGAGTTCGTTGGCGGCTGGAATTTCAACCAGTCGTTGAGCCGCACCGGATTCAAGCAGCGATTCGCTTCTTACGCCACGGCTTTGCGCCGCAGTAGTATGGAGACTCGAAGGCATGATCATGATGAGCAGGTAAGGCAGGGCGCGAAACACAGAGGCTAAAACTCTGGAACGGACTTGCCGGAGATGTGTGAACTCAGAATTCAATTCGCAATCCATCCCCCGCCGCAATCGTCTCTCCCGCCCACAGTTTTCGCGCCTCGCCTTCCAGGTCGACGCCGTCCCACTCTGGATACAGATGCGTGAGCACAACTTTCCGTGGCTCGGCGATCGCGGCCAGCCGCATCGCGTCCGCTAATTCGAGATGTGTCTGAATCGGCTTGTTGCGATAGAACGAGCATTCGAGAACCAACAGGTCAGCGCCGTGCGCGAACTCGGCGACGGCTTCCGCGAATCCGGTGTCCGAGGTGTAGACAATCGTCGTACCGCGCGCGTCAGTAAGTCGCAGCGCGAGGCTCTCCGGGCGATGAGGCGTGGGCAGCGTGGTGGCCGTGACGTGTTTCAACGGCTCGAAACTCTGCGCGGGCGAGACTTCGGTGAAATCCAGCGGAAAGGGCAACTCGAACAGCTTGTAGTTATGCGCATCATCGATCGCCTGCAGCAGTGTTTTGGTTCCGGCACAGGCAAAAATCCGCAAAGGCTTTTTGCGCGCTTGCGTTTGCGGCGCGTGCTTCATGCCGAACAGCAAAGGGGCGAGTCCACCGCAATGATCCAAGTGCAAGTGGCTAATCCATATGGCATCAAGATTCGGCCACGCGAGATTCTCTTCCGCCATGCGATGCGGCGCGTCGGCGCTGCAATCTAGCAGTAAAGAACCGTGTTCCGTCTGCAGCCAGAACGCCGCCGCGGCGCGCTGCGGATGAAAAACTGAAGTGCCCGAGCCGAGAACAATGAGCTGCATGAAAGAAACCTAAATTGAAAAGCGAAAATTGAAAAGTGCAAACTGTCGCTACCGCTGGCGGTAGCGACCTGAGGAGGAGGCAACTTGTAAAGTGTGTCAGTACCGGGAGCGGTAGCGACCGGATCAATTCACAATTGATTCGTTTCTTCGCTCCGTAGGAGCGAGATATTTGTAGAACATCGCGCTTCATGAAACCAAGCTCCTTTAGGAGTGACATATTATTCCGCTCCTAAAGAAGCTTAGGAGGAAAAGAGATTTTCGGTTCTACAAATATTTCGCGCCTAACGGCTTGGTCGTTTCATATCCAGGCTTCTTGTCGTTGGATTTGTGATCGCGTATGCTGGCGCGCTCTTAGGAGACTTCAGACTCGAGACTTATTTTCTATGACTGTCAAATCTGATCGTTGGATTCGCCGCATGGCTGAGGAAGCGCAATTGATTCATCCGTTCGAAGCGCGGCTGATCCGCGAAGTCGCCGGCACCCGGATCATCTCCGCCGGAGCGTCGAGCTACGGCTATGACATGCGTCTGGCCGACGATGGCTTTCGCGTTTTCTCGCCCATTCATGGAACTGAAATCGATCCCAAGCACTTTGACGAAGACTCTTTGATCGAACCGCCACTGCGCACCGCCGACGACGGATCGAAGTACTACCTCATGCCGCCACACTCGTATGCGCTCGGAGTCTCAGTCGAGACATTCCACATGCCGCGCAATGTGACGGGGATTTGCATGGGCAAGAGCACTTACGCGCGCGCTGGGTTAGCAGTCAACACGACACCGCTTGAAGCCGGATGGATCGGGCGTTTGGTTATTGAGCTTGGCAATCTCGCAGATCTTCCTTTACGTGTTTATGTGAATGAGGGAATCGGACAGGTGCTGTTTTTTGAATCGGACGAAGACTGCAGCACTTCGTACGAAGATCGGGGCGGGAAATACCAGGGCCAGACTGGGCTTACGTACTCGCGGCTCTAAAGCTGTGGGTTCTCATAGTGAATGATATCCGCACCATAGTTATTGATATCTCCACCATTTCCACCGCAGTCACGCAGGGCTTTAGCCCGTGCTCTACATTTATTTCCTTCGTCTCGTTAAGGAAAGAGGCACGTCCGCTTCGATTGAAGAACTTCCGATGTTGCCGATGGGCGGCGGGAGCTAGCTGGTTCACTCCCGTATTGAGCCATGCCGGTGCATTGCGTTTGGGTCTTTAGGAGATTGCGGTGCTGGTTTCAGCCGCACAGCCGGATCGATCTGTCTAATTCCGTCCACAGACCCCGTAAGAGGAGCATCCGCCTCTGTCTGAATTACAGTGGCAATCCATTTTGGATCGGCCCCACCCTGACACATGGCCCAACGCATCAGAGGTTCAGTGCCGACGACGAGCATGCCGGAATGGTTGTTTCGATCAGCGTCCTCTTTGGGATCGTCGTAGAAAAAGCCGAGCGACTTGCGCAGCAGCAGAATGTCGTCCGGCTTGCCGGTTAGAAACGTCCAGCCTTGCCCTACTCCGTGCATCTTTGCGTACGCCTTGAGGTCGCGCGGGCTGTCTTCTTCGGGACTTAGAGTGATCGAATAAAAGAAAATGTCGCGACCGACGCGGTCTTTTAGAATCTTCTGTACTTCAACCAGGTGATGGGTGATCACCGGGCAGATGTCCTTGCATCGTGCGAACATGAACTGGATGACGACGCGCCTGTCCTTGACGAGATCAGTGTAAAAGTGAACCTTCTGATTGTCCTGAGTGGTTAACTCCACGTTCGGTAAGTGACGTCGCTGGATCAGCTCACGCGGCGAGATTTTCTGGAAGTTGTAATTATGCGTGCTCGCCGGTGTCGGCTCCTGCGCGAGCACACTATTCGCTCCCACGGCAGCCGTAGCCGCTCCCGCGACCGCCAACCAATTTCTTCTCGTCATCTTTGCCATGATCTTTAGCTCCTTTCTGATCGTCGGAGGTAGCGCTCACTATGGGTTTTGGTTGTTGTCAGTTACACCCGGCTGCACCTGGAAGAGCAGCATCATGGCGTGATCCTCGTGAATGGTGTTGTGACAGTGCATCGCCCAGTCGCCCTGAAAGTCGCGAAAGCGGAAGAAGACCTTTACATCTTCATTGGCCTGCAGCCGGGTAACATCCTTTCGCGATACCTCCACATTGGGAACATTGGGGCGAATTGTGCTGATGCCGCCGCCACCACCACCAAAGGCGCAATCACCGTGGGAGCGCCAGTCGGGAGAGCCGAATCCGGCACGCCGGCTGTGATGGCTGTAACTGAAGCGACGCCCTCCGTTGTTAGACCGGCTTAGAATCTGATGCTCTTCAAGATGGACGTGGATCGGGTGTTGCCAATCGCTGCGCGGGTTGCTCCAAAGCCAATTCTCCGCGCTGTTCTGCGTAACTGTGAAGCGAAGCTCGTTGCAGTTCGCAAACCTACCATTGATGACCCATTGTCCATTGTCGCGATCAAAGTTGAAGTTCCGGGTGATGCGCGGCGTAATGATGCTCGGCAGTTGATAGAACACCGGGTGCGTCGCGGGGTTGACACTGTTGTCGCTGACGGGACTGCCAATCCTGAACTCGACGCAAGACATACCCTGACCGGCGGAAAAAAGATCGCAGCTCGGACCCTGACCGTCGTCCTGAATCAAACGATTTTCCAAACGAACTTTGGTGTGGCTGCCAATCAGGCTCTTGACCTGGTTGAAGTCGACGATGATGTCATAACGTTCGGCCACGCCCAGCCGGATGCTGGTCACCTGAATAGGCGTCGGTAAAAGGTTGCCGTCATCAGCGATCACCCAGAACGGAATCTGAGTGCTGGGAGTGAGCGGATCGGTCAGAAACAATTCGTAGAAGCGCGACGGCCCGCCGTTTAGTACGCGGAAACGATAGCGCCGCTGGCTGACGTTGAAGAACGGTTGAATGATGCCGTTCGCCAACTGAATGTCGCCGAGCAGTCCCTTGAAATTGAAGGTGTCAAAGCAGAGCAGACCAGTGCTGGGATCAAGCAACTTGTCATTGAGCATGATCGGGATATCGTACTGTGGATAGCTCGGCAGCCGAAAGCCCGTGGTTTCATTGCCAGTGTCGAACTGGTTGAAGATCAGGTGAAAGCCTTCAAGGCCCTTGTAAGTATTTTCGGCGGTGTGATCGATGCGGTGGTCGTGATACCACAGAGAGCTGAGCGACTCGTTGATGTCACCATTAGGTTGATTAGTAGAAGCGAAGCCGGCCTGTTGTCCGGTGAAGTATTGATCGAAATACTGTCCGCGGAAGAAGTAGCGACAGGGACCGCCGTCGCTTTCCGGCGCCGTGTGGAAATTGTGCAGGTGCGTGGACATCTCGGGAACGCCGAAGCCGCCGTTCTGGCTCTGCGTCGGCAGCTCGTTGTAGCGGCGAATCAGCCATGGCTCCTGATAGTGACTGACGACCGTAGGGCCTGGCATTGTCGCGACGTCGCTGGCGACGCTGCCGCCCAGATTAAATCCCCAGATTGTTTGAGCCGGAATGTTCGTATCTGAAGTGAACCTGAAATTGTTGTTTGCTCTGATGCGTTCGACGTAATACTTCTGCGTCGGGTACTGGGTAAAGAACTGGAAAAAATCCGTTCCCGGCCGCAACACGCCGTTGTATTGGCCGCGACCTTCATAAGGAAGGCCGGTCGCCGGATTGACGGTGTTGAACGGAAACTGTTGTGGTGGCGCGCCGAAGGTTAGCCCCGGATCAGACAATGGTCGCGCCGGCAGTTCCGGTGGAATGGGCATTGGATCAATGAAGACTTGGGCTGGCTTAGGGCTGCATCCGACAGCACAGTTGTTCCCATAGCAACCGCTGTTGTGGCCACCCCACTGAGCGTGCGTCAATCCACCCTTCGCGATCAGCACGCCCGCGCTGGTCATCAATCCCATTTTGATTAAGTCGCGACGAGTGAAACCCTCTTTCACCAATTCCAAACGGTTGTTGAGAGCTGTCTGGATCTCTCGTTCTCTTCTCTTGTTTCTCTTTGAGATAAATGCCATGGCGGGCTCCTCCTACCAAAAATCGGACGGACTCTTCAGCCCAGAACAGCTTGAAGCGCGTTGTTGTCGGGCTTTACCTAGGGACTGTTTCCTTGGTAGGGTCCACCAGCAAGTTAGACCCTGCCGGACTGCAAGAACAAGACTTTAAGAGTTCACGCAACGAATGTTGCATTATGACGGCGCGAAACCTACTACCGTGTTCCGTTATTGTCAAGACTTTTGCATGAACAGACTCTTGCATTGAATGCCGGTATCGTCGTTTGCAAGAGATTTTCAGGATGCTTGCTGAAAACTAGGGAAACGATCACCAACTATGAGAATCGACATCCAGAGAATCAGTAACTATGAGAATCCGGACTCACTAACTTTGAGAAAATATTGTAGGTTGTTGTATCTTCGTCGCCGAGATGTCAGTAACTGTGAGAACCTAAAAAAGCTCTAGGTTGGTTGAGGGTCCGGAAACTCTTGACGATGCTTTCGCGCGACCTTATCAAGACCTAATTGCGGCGGGGCAGGCGGACGGCGAACACGGTTTCTCCGTGATCGGATCGAACGGTCACCTCCCCACCATGCGCCTTGGCAATCTCGCGTACGATATACAATCCAAGGCCGAGTCCCGCCTCGCTGTCATCGTCTTCTTGCACAACTCCT
>DATNEI010000006.1:0-6367 GCA_035606795.1 Pyrinomonadaceae bacterium | reverse complement strand
CGGGTCGTAATGCGGGCCATCGTCACCTTCATCACCGCCGAGCGGCACCAGGTAAATGTCCATCACCGGCAGACGCGACATGACCATACTGCGGAGACTTCTGACATCGGCCGGCGCATCGATCGCTTCGAATACGGAGATGATCAAGTCTTCGAGATCGGAATTGCTGATCACGATCTGGGCATCGCCGGTGCAACCCACCATCCGCGTGTCGCGCTGACGAACGGGAATCATGTGCACGCGCTGCTCCATCTCGTGCGAATTGCGGCCGGGCTTGTTGGCGGACCACTCGCTCAAACCATAAACGCGATCGGCGAGGCGACGATGCTGTTCTTCGGTGCCGTCAAAGCGGCGAAAGTTCGAACTCGACTGAATCAATGTCGAAATGCGACGCGCCAGCCGATAACTTTCCGGATGACGCTTGCGAAGTTCCGCCGTCAGCAGATTCGTCAATTCGATCTGGCCGATTTCGCATTCGATCTCGGCATCAGTCATGTTGGTGTCGAGATAATGTTGGAAGCGCGCCTTGGTCAGAAGTTGAACGAAAAGCTCCTGAGTCAAATCGGTGTAGGCACTGCTGGCGCCTTCTTCAATCAACAGACCGGCGCTACGCGAAGCGCGCACCAGGGGATGGTTGCTGACGATGCGATGCAGTTCGGCCCACAGTCGATTGACGTCGGAGTTACGGAGGCTCTCGACCCAATGCCCTGCTCTTGCAGCTCGTTCTGCCGCACGTCGCGCACGCGATGCTTCCTGGGCGACGTTGACAGCGGGTTCTGACGTAGTCTTTTGAGTTATTGATTTCACGGTCGTGTGATTGATCCCGATGGGGGTAATTGTTTGAGGCTGTTGTTTGGCGACGACTTACGTCGCATCTCTACTGCTTGCGTTGCTTACAGCGGTGGGTAAGGGCAATGAAGTATCGAAGCAAACGCCTCACTCGGGATGAGGTTACCGTTTTTGGTTTTAAGTCCCGGTAAGACGGTGCGTGTTCCGACTCTCTGAGTGTCGGCCAGCGGGAAGCTGGTTGGGATCAGCGCCTCAAGAGCTTGGCGGTGACTGTGGCCGAGCCGCGAATTGGCTGCTCGGCGACTCCAAAAGCATCTTAACAAACAGCCAGCAAAATGAGCAACATGTTTTTACATTTAGGTTACTTTTGCGGTTTCTCGAAGAAAATCAAAGGACAATTGTGGAAAACATCGTTTATTCGCCGTTTGCAGGTGTTGGCCGCACTGCGAATAGCCATGATTGACCAAGTCTCACTGCCGCTGAAGGTTTTTGCGAAGTTGGCGACCTGTCCGTCCTCTGAGAAGTTGCTCAGCTTCTCAAAGTCTCAGCTCTCGCCGGCGCCGGTCCAATTCATTCTCTCGCATCTCGAAGAGTGCGACTTCTGTCGCGCGGAGCTGCAACTCCTCAAGCGATTTCCTTCCCAGCCTGAAACAATCGCTGCCGGTGATATTCCGCCGACGTTACGCGCATTCGCAGAGTCCATTCTCGGCAGATCGTTAACGTCTCGGTCCGTTCGCTTTCCCGAATGGCCCTGGGCTCTCAGTCATTAATTAACTTAATCTTCAGGAAGCGGACGCGGGAGTCGAATGATGAATTGCGATCCTTCGCCTAATTGCGAAGTGACGCTGACGTCGCCACCGTGCGCTCGCGCCAGGTGCTTGACGATTGCCAAACCCAAACCGGTGCCGCCGAGGTGGCGTGAGCGCGCCCGATCAACTCGATAGAAGCGTTCGAACAATCGATCCAGGTGCTGGGCAGGAATTCCCTCGCCGGTGTCAATCACGCTGATGACGTCGCCGTTCTCTCTTTTGTGATCAATCGTGACGGTACCGCCCTCACGATTGAATTTGATCGCATTGTCGATAAGGTTGGTCAGCATCTGCACCAGGCGATGTGGATCGGCGAATACTTCTATGTTAGTCGTTACCAGATTTCGCAGAGTGATCTTCCGCTCAGCGGCAGCAACTGAAAGGCTGGCCACGACGTCCTCAATGAGTGAAAACAATTTGACAGGTTCAACGTCGACCTTGACGTTTTCAATGGCCCCGAGCTCCAGCAGATCATTGATCAGCCGCTGCATGCGCGCGGCGTTCTTATGAATGATCGAGAGAAATCTTTGGTTACCGTCGGCGATTCCATTACTTGAACTCTCCAAAGTCTCTGCCGACGCCAGAATGGAAGTCAGCGGCGTGCGCAGTTCATGAGACACATTCGCCAGAAACTCCTGCCGGACAATCTCGAGTCTTTCCAGCCTGCTGATGTCAAAAAAAACGCCGACAGCACCGACCACCGTGGCACCGGTCGACGAGCGCAGCGGCACCACACGAAGATCAAAAATCTTGTGGCCGTTGCCGTATGTTTCGACTTTGACACCATCGCGCTCCTGGCCTTGCACGGCGTCGAGAAAAGCGTCGTAGATGGCCGGATTACGGGTCAGTTCAGTTAGCCGGGACTGTTTCGGATCTCCGTTCGTGAAGAGTGTTTGCGCCGCGCGATTCGAAGCCACGACCCGCATGTCAGTGTCGATTACCAGGACGCCTTCGCGCATTTCGTTGAGCGCGACGTCGAGCAATTCCGGGTGCAGGGCCTGGGCGGCCGATGATTGCGGCGATAAATCCAGTGTGCGACTCTGGCCACGCAGAAACGTACCGACTCCGAGACCCAACATCAGAGCCAGACTTGAACCAATTAACAGTTGGGATGGGAGCACAAGGCCTGCGGCCAGCATCGCCATCGCGGCGACAATCACCAAACCTAATAGTACGCGAGTCATGACGCGGCGTCGCGCGCAGCCGATGAGTTAGCCGCGCAGCCAACGAACCTATACCCCACGCCGACCACAGTTTCAATGCAATCGCCGCACGCGCCCAGTTTCTGCCGGAGCCGACGAATGTGAACGTCGAGGGTGCGCGCGTCTCCGTAATAGCTGTATCCCCAGACCTGATCGAGGAGTTGCTGGCGCGTAATCACCCGTCCGCGCTTTTTCGCCAAGGCAGCCAGCAGCGAAAATTCTTTATTGGTCAGCTTCACTGCGACGCTGTCGCATAAGGCGCGCACGTCCTCGTAATCGATGGTTAAGCGGCCATCTTCGTAGAGTTCCGGAATTGCTTCGTCGGCGCGCCTGAGAACTGCGCGCACGCGCGCCAGTAGCTCGCGCACTGAAAAAGGCTTGGCGATGTAATCATCGGCGCCGACATCCAGGCCGGCCACGCGATCCGACTCCGACGCTTTCGCGGTCAGCATGATCACTGGAATCCGGCGCGTATGTTCTTCGCTGCGCAGCCGCCGGCACAAATCCATGCCATTCATGCCCGGCAACATGAGGTCGAGAATGATTAAGGAAGGGGTGTTCTTGCGATCAAGCGCGAGTGATAAGCCTTCTTCGCCCGTCAAAGCAACGCGAATCGCGAAGCCTTCAGACGCCAGGTTATAGCGCACAGTTTCGGCAATGTCCGGATCGTCTTCAATGATGAGAGCGCGTTTCATGAAGCGTCCGTCACACGTTCCCGCGTTGATGTTTGATAATGGCCGCTTCGGCCATGTAAACCGTTAGTTCACTGATGTCGGTAACATAGTCGCCGATGCGCTCGAGGTGTTTCGCCACCAGCAGCAAGCGCGCATCGCGCGTGGCGGTGGCGGGCTCAGTCACCATCATGCCGATGAGTTCGCTGAAAATGTCGTTGTAGAGATCGTTTATCTCGGCATCGCGTTTAATGATTTCGCGGGCAGCGTTAGCGTCGGACTTGGTAAAGGCGTCGAGCGCGGCCGCTAACATCGACGAAGCGATTTCTCCCATCTCGCCGATTCTGATGTGGTCCTTTAGCTCGGGCTCCTGGGCTAAATCGATGGCCGAGCGCGCGATGTTGCAAGCATGATCGGCAATGCGTTCCAGCAGCGGCGCCGTCTTCGCTACCGACATTACGAAACGCAAATCACGCGCGGCGGGCTGCCTCAGAACGAAGATATCGATGCATTGGCGATCGACTTCGACCTCCAGCGCATCGACGGCGTCGTCGTGCTCGAGCACCTCGCGCGCCACCGCAACATCCCGGTCGACCAGCGCGTGCATCGCGTGGCGCAGAGCAGCTTCAGCCTCACCGCCCAGACGCAGTACGGTGTCGCGAAGTAGGTCGAGTTCCTCGTCGAGATGTCTGTGAACTTGCGTAGTCATCCGAATCTTCCCGTGATGTAGTCCTCAGTTAGTTTCTGTTCGGGTGCGGTGAACATCGTCTCAGTCGTGTTCACCTCGATCAATTTCCCCAGCAGAAAGAAGGCGGTGAAATCAGAAACGCGCGCCGCCTGTTGCATGTTATGCGTGACAATCGCAATTGTGTACTGCTTCTTCAGATCGAAGATCAATTCTTCGATCTTCGACGTCGCGATCGGATCCAGCGCCGATGCCGGCTCGTCCATCAGGATCACTTCCGGCCGAATCGCCAGCGCGCGCGCAATGCAGAGTCTCTGCTGTTGCCCTCCGGAAAGCCCCAACGCCGATGAATTTAGTCGATCCTTTACTTCTGACCAAAGCGCAGCATTTGTCAGCGCTTCTTCGACGCGTTCGGCAAGGCCCGCGCGGTTCCGCGTCAGCCCGTTGATTCGCAAACCGTAGGCGACGTTGTCGAAGATCGATTTGGGAAATGGATTTGATTTCTGAAAGACCATGCCGACTTTGCGCCGCAGATCCACAACGTCGGCGCCTGACGCGTAAATATTCTCACCATCGATCAGGACTTCACCATCAACTCGCGTTCCCGGAATCACATCGTTCATCCGATTGAGCGTGCGCAGGAAAGTCGTCTTGCCACAGCCCGAGGGACCAATGAAAGCCGTGACCATGCGCTCGGGCAGCTCCAGTGAAATGTCATGCAGCGCCTGGTTGCGTCCATAATAAAAGTTCAAGTCATTCACCGAAATTTTTGCCGGTCGCCGCTCGGAGACAGAGTTGTTCCTGATGTCGAACTTCGGCGTCATTTTGGCGGTGGGCGTAGACATCTTTCGCTAAAACTTCTTCCGCGTGAAAAACCTGACGGTGACATTAATGCTGAGTATCAAGGTCATCAGCACCAGGGTCGCCGCCCACGCCTGCGCGTGCCACTCGTCGTACGGCGAAATCGCATAGTTGTAAATCTGCACAGTAAGCGAGGCGATGGGTTCGTCGAGGCGACTCGGAAAGAAACGGCTGCCGAACGCCGTGAACAGCAGGGGTGCCGTTTCTCCGGAGACGCGCGCAATTGCGAGCATCGCGCCGGTAGCAATCCCGGCCGCGGCCGCCGGCAGGACGATGCCCACCGTGACGCGCCATTGTGGCGCGCCCAGCGCCAGCGCACCTTCGCGCAAGCTGTGCGGCACGAGCTTGATCATCTCTTCAGTTGTGCGCGCGACAATCGGAATCATGATTAGCGCCAGCGCTGCGCCACCGGCGTAGGCCGAAAAATGCTTCATGCGCAGCACGAGCACCGCATAGACAAAAACGCCGGTGACTATCGAAGGAATCCCCGTTAGCGTGTCCACAAAAAACCGCACGGTTGACGCGAACCAGCCGCGGCCAACTTCGGATAAATAGACGCCGGTAGCAATGCCGACGGGAATGCCCACCACGCATGACAGCGCCAGCAGCAACGCCGAGCCGACGATCGCGTTGCCGATGCCACCGCCTTCGCCAACCGGCTTTGGCGTCTCGATCAGAAAGTGAAAGTTAAGCGAACTGATCCCTCGTTGGGCGATGTAAAGCAGAATTATCGCTAGTACCCCGACCGCCACGACCGTGCACAGCGCGGTCAGCGACGTCATCATCGTACTAATCACTCGACGTGTTTGATCGGATCGAGAAAGCTTCATACTGATTCTCGCTCTCCCTTTGGCAGAGGGAGCCGAACTCATACCGCCATGCCCGCGCCGGCCGATGTGCGGGTAACTCTCCAAACCAACAGGCGCGCGATCGCGTTAACCACGAACGTCACCAGAAACAAAATCAGTCCGAGTTCAATCAGCGAACTCAGATAGATGTCCTGGGTCGCCTCGGTGAATTCGTTTGCGATCACCGATGCCAGCGTGTACGAAGGCTGAAACACCGAGGCGCTGATTTCGGGACGATTGCCAATGACCATCGTCACCGCCATCGTTTCGCCCAGAGCGCGTCCGAGGCCGAGAATGATTGCGCCCGCGATGCCGGGCGCTCCATTTATCAAAACCACGCGCGTGGTTTCCCACTTGGTCGCACCGAGCGCGAGCGCAGCTTCGCGTTGCGTGTCGGGCACTGCGGCTAAGACATCGCGCACCACCGCGGAAATGATTGGCGTGATCATGATTGCCAGGATCACACCGCCGGTCAGCAACCCGATTCCTGTGATAGTTCCGC
>DATNEI010000048.1:0-14545 GCA_035606795.1 Pyrinomonadaceae bacterium | reverse complement strand
GCTGAAGGCAGGGATGGCCGAAGCGGCGCAAAAATTTCCGAATACCGAGATAGAGATTCAACGGGCGATCTCAGAAGGTGATCTGGTGTCGGTCCACTCGCGCGTGCAACACGGACCTGCGGCCGCGCCCATCGCGGTCGTGCATATTTTCAGATTTGAAGACGAAAAGATCGCAGAGTTGTGGGATGTCGGCATGGAAGTGCCGAAGGACTCGCCGAATGAGAACGGCGCGTTTTAGGTAGCCCAGCGATTCAGCGCTGGGATTAGAATCCAACAAAAATATAGAGCCCGCGAAGCGGCGACAGAATGAGCGTTTAATGCCGCATCTGTCGCCCGCTTCGCGGGCTTTGATTTAAAAACACCCGTGACCCAGCCCTGAAGGGCTGGGCTACTATCAGACGTCCGCTGCGCGGACTCAGTTCGCAATTCTGATTAAATGATAGTGCTTCGCGCCCTTGCGCAGCACCAGCACCTGACCATCGATAAAGTCTGACGCACTGATCGCCTTGCGCGGATCATCAGCGCGAACATTGTTCACTGCCACACCGCCGCCCTGGACCAGGCGCTTCGCTTCGCCTTTGGATGGCACGAGACCGGCAAGCACCAGTGCGTCGCTAAGCGTGAAGCCGTCGCTTTCGACTTTAGATTTTTCGATCTCGGTCGACGGGACGTCCGCAAAGATGTCGACAATTTGATCGACCGTCAATCCAGTCATCTCCTTGCCAAACAAGACTTCCGAGGCGCGCACCGCCTTCTCCAACTCAGTCTGGCCGTGCAGCAACGCCGTAACTTCGCGCGCCAGGCGGCGTTGAGCTTCACGTTTCTCGGGCGCCATCTTGACGCTTTCCTCCAACTCGTCGATTTCGTCCTTTAACAGCCACGTGAAGAACTTCAGATAGGTAACTACATCGCGATCATCCGTGTTCAGCCAGAATTGGTAGAAGCGATAGGGTGAAGTCAATTTCGCGTCGAGCCAAACAGCGCCGGCTTCAGTCTTGCCGAATTTAATCCCGGCGGTCGTCGTCACCAGCGGAAATACGAGCCCGTGAGCACGCGCGCCGCGCAGACGACGGATCAGATCGATCCCGGCGAGGATGTTGCCCCACTGATCGCTGCCACCCATTTGCAGCGTGCAGTTGTATTGATCGAAGAGCTTGAGATAGTCGTAGGCCTGCAACAGCGGATAACTGAATTCCGTAAAAGATATCCCTTCGTCGGATCCGAGACGACGACTGATCGCTTCCTTGCCGAGCAGGTTATTGACCGTGAAGTACTTTCCGACGTCGCGCAGAAACTCCATCATCGTGATTGGCGCCAGCCAATCAGCATTATTCACGATGCGAGCAGGATTCTCTTGCGCGTTGAAGTCGAGAAAGTGGCTGAGTTGCTCTTTGATACCGAGGAGATTCTCTTCAACCTGTTCGCTCGTTAAGAGCATCCGTTCTTTTGTCTTGCCACTGGGATCGCCAATCAGACCCGTGCCGCCGCCCGCGATGGCGATGGGTGTGTGACCGAGGCGCTGCAAACGGGCTAAGCCCATAATGGGTAGTAGCGAACCCACGTGCAGGCTTGGCGCCGAAGGATCGAAACCGATATAGGCAGTCACCTTTTCTTGTCCGAGCGCCACGCGCATACCCGGGGTTGCTTCATAGAGCATGCCGCGCCATTCAAACTCATCGTAAAGATTCATGGGAGCGCAATAATAGCAAACTCCTTAGGTTGAGGCTGCTTAGGATTAGAACGGCCGAGTTGCAACTATTCTATGGGCCAAGAGTCACAAGCGACTCGCATCCCTTAATGGCTCGGAGAATAATCGTGTCTCGTTCATCCGCGGTTTTGCCTGCCTCCTCGTCGCTGAGTCCGTTGTAAGTGGTCATCAAATGAATGAAGTCGTCTCTGGTGGCCCCGCGCGCTTTCCAAAGGGCGAATTGAAGCAAGCCACCACGACTACTTTTTTCAATCTCTCCAGTTCGCTCCAGCGCATCCATTCCACCATTCACACAATTAATGAATGTGGCCAATTGCTGTGATCTCTTGATGCGCCATGCTTTGTCGTCGTTCGAGGGCGCTTCTTTATTGATGTCCAGGCAGCTTACCTCGATTTCAATGTCGTGGTGTTCATGCGGTTCGAGGTGCACTTCATATTCCTTGGTTATGACCATCTGTTGAACGCCGCTTTCACTCGGCTCCAGCTTCGTTCCCGCCTCTATCTTTACTTCCCAGACTCGCTCGCTTTTGTCTCGCACGGTCAAATTCATTTTTAGATTGTCGCCGGCTCCTGACAGTTGATAACTAATGTCTCCGCTCGAAACGGCGTCTACGAGGCTGCCTGAGCGAGGCGGTTCGGGTGTGGGGGAGGTTATCGGAGTCGGCGACGGACTCGCGTCAACATTCGCAGAGTTGTTTCCCGGGTTACTGCATGACAGAGAGAAGCTGGCCGTGCAAAGCACAAGCAGCGTGAAAAGAAGGTTCGCGTTTTTCATTGTGAGACTCCTGGGCAATTTGAGAGAGTTTAAGTTAGGCGAGGAAATGGAACG
Organism: Pyrinomonadaceae bacterium; assembly: GCA_035606795.1. Lineage (GTDB taxonomy): Bacteria > Acidobacteriota > Blastocatellia > Pyrinomonadales > Pyrinomonadaceae > UBA11740. Next base: position 12,008 of record DATNEI010000048.1, on the reverse strand, counting down.
GGCCCTTCATACATCTTTTGCTCGGTCATAGCAACAGTTTTTGTTCACAGCAGCATTCAACGATCGACTACCAGCGAAGTGACCCACCGAAGAACTCGAGGCAATCGGCTACAATTAGGAGGCATAGGAAACGCATTGATGATGCAGACTACAATCACAGCGCGCGGCGCGAAACGAATTCGCCATGGCCACCTGTGGGTGTATCGCAGCGACGTTGTTGCGGCGGACGAAGCGCAAGCAGGCGCCATTGTGCGCGTCGTCGATCCGGCAAATAATTTTGTCGGCCAGGCGCTCTACAGCGACTCGTCCGAGATTGCTTTGCGGTTTCTCACGACGCGCGACGAAACGATCGACCGCGACTGGTGGCGCCACCGTCTGCGTGCATGCGCGGAACGCCGCGCGTCGATTGCGCGCCAGACTAATGCTTACCGCCTCATTTATTCTGAAGGCGACCTTCTGCCATCGTTGATTGTCGATAGATACGACGACGTGCTGGTGATGCAGACTCTTTCGCAGGGGACTGATCGTTTGAAAGGAGAGATCTGCGAATTACTAGTCGAGCAATTACAGCCGCGCGCGGTAATCGAGCGGAACGACGCGCGCGTGCGACAGTTCGAAGGACTCGAATCTAAGACTGGCGTTATTTACGGCGAGGCGCCCGGCCAGATTGAGATTAATCAGCACGGCGTTAGCTTTTTTGTCGCACCGCTCGGTGGCCAGAAAACAGGGGCATTCCTCGACCAGCGCGAGAACTATCTGGCCGCGGCGCGGGTGGCGCATGGCCGCGCGCTTGATTGCTTCACCTTCAATGGTGGCTTTGCGTTGCACATTGCCCAGTCCTGCGACGAAGTAGTCGGCATCGATATCTCAGAAGATGCGATCGCGGCGGCCAAACGAAATGCGGAGCTAAATGAGAGGCGCGATGTTGAATTCCGCGCCCTGAATGTCTTTGACGCGCTGCGAGATTTCGAATCGGCGGATGAGACGTTCGATACCATCATTCTCGATCCGCCGGCCTTCGCGAAGAATCGCGCCAGCGTGAAATCAGCGATGCGCGGCTACAAAGAGATCAACTTGCGCGCGCTGAAACTTCTGCGCGCGAACGGCGTGCTGATTAGCTGTTCCTGCTCGTATCACATGCAGCCGGAAATGTTTCTGGAGATTATTCGCGAAGCGGCGCTGGACGCCCACCGCCGCGTACAAATTGTTGAAGTGCGCGGACAGTCCAGCGACCATCCGGTGCTTCTGGGCGTGCCGGAGACTCACTATTTGAAGTGTGTGATTGCGCGAGTTATTGAATGATTTGGAGTGCGCCGGCAAAGCGAAGCGCGACGGCGCTTTGTTAACGACCTCTCGTCGCCCATCCAAAGCGGTGTCGCGCTCCGCTCGCCACTGCACTCCAAATTTCTAAGGCTGCATTCCCGGATCAGCTTCCACGACAACTTTCGTTGTGTAGTCCTTTCCATTCACCGACAGCTTGACGTTGTAGGTGCCGGGTTCGAGCAGTGGCCCCTGGTTGAAGAGGGCGCCGAAGCCGCCGCCACCACCACCGCCGCCTCCTCCGCCACCGCCACCAAAACCGGGCAAGTTAGCCGGACGCGGCGGCGGATCGCCCCGCATGTTCCACTGGAACCGATTAATCCCGACATCCTTTGTGCCTGTGATGTTACGCACGACCTTCCCGGTGTAATCGCTGATGGTGATCTTTACATCACCCGAAGGCGCTGACTTCAAGTAATAGCTAATTGCCGTTCCGGGCGCGGGATTAGCGCCGCGGAAATTTTTCGCGCCGCCGCTGTAACGGCTGAGACGAGCATCATTCAGCCACTGTATCGCGGGGCGCACATCGAACAGGAAGACGTCTTTGTCGAGGACCTTGCTGCGCGAAAGCTGCTGCAACGGTGTGATGTCGTCGAGAATGTAAATGCCGCGCGCGTGCGTGCCGACGATCAGATCGTTATCGCGTGGATGAACCAGGATGTCGTCGATGCGCAACATCGGCAGACCAGACATAAACGGTTCCCATTCGTGGCCGCCATCCAGTGAAATGTAGAGACCGAAGTCTGTTCCCACGTATAGAAGATCCTTGCTCTTGGGATCTTCGCGTATGACGTTCACCGGGCCAGTCGGCAGATCGCCGACCACCGAACTCCAAGTCGCACCGAAATCACGCGTGATGTACAGGTAAGGCTTCATGTCATCAAAGCGATGACCGTCGACCGCGAGATACGCCGTGCCTGGGTCCGTGCGCGAAGGTTCAATGCGGCTGATGTGATACATCTCGCCGGCTTTGTCTGCGAGGATCGGGACGTTCTTGGAAATATTTGTCCATGTTGAGCCGCCGTCGCGACTAACCTGAACAGTTCCATCGTCGGTGCCAACCCAGAGGATGCCGGGAACCGCGGGTGACTCGGCAATCACGACGATGTAACTGAACGAGGTGTAGCCGTCGTTTTTCGAGGCCATGGGCTCACTGCCTTTGACGCCCATGATCGAAAGCTGATTGCGATCGACTTTCTTGGTTAGATCTGCCGAGGCCGTCCACGTGTCGCCGCGATCCATCGATTTAAAAAAGCGATCCCCGCCCACATAGAGAATGCGCGGGTTGTGCGGCGACATCACGAGCGGTGTATTCCAGTAGAAGCGATACTGCTCGCCAGCCGGCGGTGCGGGCACCACGTTCGATGGCCCGAAGTTGCCGCCCCCAAATCCCTGCGCTTGCGCAAAAGCTGTGAGCGGATCCGGCGCTTCCGGAGAAGCTCCGGGCGAAGGTGACGCCGATGGGTTCGCGCCGCCTCTGCCACCACCGCCACGTCGGGGAGTACCGCGCGGACGAATGTTTACGCTGCGTCCGGTGCGTAGATCGAGACGCGACATGTTCCCATTCTGCGATTCTGAATAAATGGTGTTGTAGTCCGTGGGATCCACTTGCGAGTAGAAGCCATCGCCGCCACCTGTGCGAAACCAATCGGCGTTTGTGATACCGGCGCCGCCGCCGCCACCGCCACCGAAGCCGCCGCCGCCGCTGCGCGTTTGGCTGGGGCCGCACCACGAACCGTTGTCCTGCAATCCGCCGCAAACGTAGTAAGGCTTGCGCATGTCAGCGGCGACTGCGTAGAAGAGCGCTGCCGGAATCGTGTTGACGAATTCCCACGTGGCGCCTTGATCGTAAGTAATATCAAGGCCGCCATCGTTTCCAATCAAAATGTGATTGCCGTTTTTGGGATCGATCCAGATCGCGTGATTGTCGCTGTGTGCGATGCCGCCTTGGAGCGAAGTAAATTTCTTTCCGCCGTCGGTTGACTTGCTGAAGTTCAAACCGCCAACGTATACGTTTTCCGCGTTGCTCGGATCGACGCGAATTTGGGTGTAATACATCGGCCGGTTGTTTTCGTTGCTGACGACATGCCAGGTCTTGCCCTTGTCATCAGACCTCCACACGCCGGCTTTCTTCGGATCAACCGGCGTCGGTGTTGGAGATGCGGCCGGAGATGCTCCCGGCGTCGGAGTTGGCGTGGGACTCGCTCCACCGCCGCCCGCGATTGTCTCTTCACCGCCGGTGCCTGTGCTCGCGCCCACTTCTATCTGCGCGTAAAGAACATTCGGGTTAGATCGTGCAACATCCAAACCGATGCGGCCGAGTAATCCTTCTGGAAAACCGCTGCCTTGAAACTTTGTCCACGTCTTTCCGGCATCGGTGGTTTTCCAAACGCCCGATCCCGGTCCGCCGCCGTTGAAGCCCCATGATGTTCGGCGGCGTTGATATGAAGCCGCATACAAAGTCTTGCTGTCGGCGGGATCCATCACGATGTCGGTGAAACCCGTGTCTTCATCGATGAACTTAACGTTAGCCCAGGTCTTCCCGCCGTCGGTCGTTTTATAGACGCCACGCTCCTTGTTCGGTCCGAACAAATGGCCGAGCACCGCCACATAAACGACGTTCGCGTCTTTTGGATCGACCACAATGCGCGCGATAGTCTGCGAGTCCGCAAGTCCCATCTTAGTGAAGCTCTTGCCCGCGTCAGTCGATTTGTAAATGCCGTCGCCGAACGTTGAACTTTGCCGGTTGTTGGCCTCGCCGGTGCCGACCCAAACGATGTCCGGGTTCGACGGCGAGATGGCGATATCTCCAATGGACGCCGAGGAATAACTTTCGAAAATCGGCTGGAAAGTGGTGCCGTTATTAGTGGTTTTCCAAACGCCGCCGGTCGCGAACCCTATGTAGCAAATGTACGAGTTGCTGTCGACGCAGGCGATGTCGTCGATGCGGCCGCCCATACTCGCGGGCCCAATCGAGCGAAACACGAATCGCTTCAGCATTGGATCACTCGACCAGTTGACCGGCGTAGGAGTGGGACTGGCCGCCGGTGTGGACACCGGCGTCGGAGTCGGACTCTGGTTTTGGGCAGTTGCTTTTGAATTCGAACTCTCAGCATTCGCTGCGAATGCGCCGAGCGTGACCACGACCACTACAAACGATAGTACTGCGAGAAGCAGGCCTACATAGCTGTGTGAACGACACGGGTGATTCATAGGGGGCTTCCTTTCGATGAGTTATGAACAGAAGACGCAACCGAAAGAACATGGCTGCTTCGAAGTGCGACTTACGAACCGTTAGACGTTGGGCAACTCTGACCGGTTACAACCCAACGCGGGCAAACATTTAACCGATCAGCCCACGTTAGTCAAACAAATGTTGACCACTGACAGCTGTGAATTACGGGCACCGCGAGGTTTGTCAATCCTCATCGACACTAATGTCAGAAAAGCTTGACGGGTCCGACGCGCCAGATTAGAATCGCCTCGACTTTGAATTGCTGAGTTCCCCAATGCTACCGCGCACACAACGTCAGAAAGAAGTCCTCGACTACATCACGAGGTTTCTCGCCAAGCACGGACACCAACCTTCTTACGCTCAGATCGCGCGACACTTCGGCGTTAGTTCAAAAGCAACGATCGCCAAGCACGTCGCCGCGCTCGAAAAACGCGGTCTGCTCAAACGCGAACATGGGCCGGGAATTTTCGAGCTGGGTTTGAGCATGGAAGAAGCACCGGCTGATGCAGTTTGCGAAGTGCGTCTGGTTGGTCGGATCGCCGCTGGGGTTCCCATCGATGCGGTTGAAGATCTCGAAACGATCTGCGTGCCGCGTTTTCTGCTCGGCCGGGTTCGTCCGGATCGCATCTATGCGTTGCGTGTGAAAGGCGACTCGATGATCGATGAGCACATTTGTGATGGCGACATCGCACTCATCGAAAGCCGCAATGAGGCGCGTGATGGCGAGATTGTGGTAGCGTTAGTTGATCAGGCTCGGGCAACCCTGAAACGAATTTTTCGCAGAGGCGACGAGGTTGAACTGCGGCCCTCGAATGCCAGCCTCGAACCTCTTCGTCTGCATGCCTCGCGAGTGGCCATCCAGGGTGTTTTCCGCAGCCTCATGCGGCCCAGTGCCTAACCTGAAACACCCCTGAAACCGTGAAAATTCGGCCGGTTTTGCGAATTCTTAGCGGCGCCGTGTTTTTACCGTCCGGTCAGTCTCCTGTTCGAGTTCGAACCGACAATCTTGCGGTTTCTTGTCTTCCCGCAGTCCGAGAAAAATCGGCTGGCGCATTCGTTCGTCCGCCGTCCATTCTGAAAACTTAACTTCAGCCACGAGTTTTGGTTTAAGCCATTGCACCGGTTCGTTTGTTTTGGGTGGTTTGATGAACGGGCTCTTGTCGGTTTTGAGCGGCTGCAAGAGTTTGTAGATGGACGCCAGAGTCTTTTCATTGAAGCCGCCGCCAGTGTGCGCCACGTAATGAAGATCGCGACCTTTGTACAGTCCGCAGACCAGCGAACCAAAGTATGAACGAGTGCCGCGCGGCTGTGTGTAGCCGCCGATAACAACTTCCGACCGCAGTACCGTTTTTACTTTGAGCCAATCTGACGTGCGCTTCTGCACGTACTTGCTCGCCGCGCGCTTGGCCATCATTCCTTCAAGTCGAAACTTTTCGATCTCGCGAAAGAAGTGCTCGCCCGCCGCCGCGACGTGGTCGGAGTACTTGATGAATGAGGCAGGCCTGAGAATTTGCTCGAGCAACGCCTTGCGTTCAACGACCGGGCAGTTCATCAAGTCGTAGCCGTCGCAATAAAGCAGGTCGAAAACAAAATAGACGATTTGTGCCTTGCTGGCTTTCGGGTAACTACCGCTCCGGATCCTCAGCTTGTTCTGTAGTAACTGAAAGCGAGGCATGCCATGTTCGTCGAGCGCCACAATCTCGCCGTCGAGAATCGCCTGCTTCGCGTTGATCTGCTTGGGCACGTTTGCCAATTCAGGATATTGCGGCGTCATCTCGATCTGATTGCGCGAGACAAAGCGCGCCCCTCCGCGATCGATAAAGCAGACGGATCTAAATCCGTCCCACTTGGTTTCGTATATCCACTCGGGATCCGAAAATGGTTCGTCAACGAGCGTGGCGAGCATCGGATTGATTTGATCTGGCATCCGCGCTTTGCGCGCGCCGGCGCAGAGCGTGGCAGCATCTGACTTATTTTTCCGCCTGGCGACCATGTGAAGTTGCGTCATGTTAGTGTAAGTGTCGCGATGACTGGCCGCAAACCCTTCAAACCAACCAAGCAGCAACTGATCGAAGCTGCGGGCAAAACCTTGCCGGACGTAATCGCGCGCGATTTGAAGGTGCTGTTTTGCGGAATCAATCCGGGACTCTACACAGCTGCAGTCGGCCATCACTTTGCGCGTCCGGGCAATCGGTTTTGGCCCGCCCTGCACCAATCCGGATTTACTTCGCAGTTGATTTCGCCATTCGATGAGCGTGAGTTACTCAAGTTGGGGGTTGGCATTAGCAACGTCGTGCCGCACGCCACGGCGTCTGCCGCAGAATTAACTAGAACGGATTTCGAGCAAGGCGGCCGTCTGCTTGCCGCAAAGATAAAACGATTTCGCCCGCGAATCGTGGCGATTCTGGGCGTGGGCGCTTATCGACAGGCCTTCGGTTGCCCACGAGCAACAGTTGGCGAGCAGCCGGAGCGCATCCACTCCGCCCGAGTCTGGGTCTTGCCAAACCCGAGCGGCTTGAATGCGAATTATCAGTTGCCGGAACTGGTGAAGTTGTTTCGCGCGTTGAGAGCGGCAGCTACTTCTTCTTAGCCTTCTTGCCGCTCGCGCCCTCGCCGGGCTTTGCGAATCGTATGTACCACGTGTTTTGATTCGCGGCAGGGATGACCAGAGCCGTCTCACCTGCCTTGCCGGGCGTCGTGCCATTGTTAAAAAACAGCTTCGCCGGCTGGTTCATAATTTTCGACAAGGAATATTTAGCTGGATTGGTAGGCGTTGGTGCGCCCGGATTGGCGCTGTTGGGAGGAATTTGAGTTTGGCCTTGACTAAAATCCACCCATATTAATGATGAGCCGCCGCCTCCGATGAGGATCGGGGGATCGCTGCCGATATCCAACCTGGCGCCGTTGCCGCCCTTCTTTGCAGCCTTTTTCTTAGTTGGCATTGTGAGTTCTCCTTTGTATTAACTGTGTTAACCGATTGGGGTTTGCCTACCGATTGGCAGCGAGATTTGAATCAAGCTGTTTTCGGTAGAATTGAACGTCCGGGCGCGCTTGGTAGGTCTTGTAAACTTCAACGCCCCACTTTTGCTCCAACGACGAAAAGGCATCGTTGGCATTCTTGAAGTAATTTCGCGCGCCATCATGGTCCAGAAGTTTTTCGCTCGCCATTCCGGCGACTAACGAGGCGCGCCAACTTCGTTCCGTCATGAGGCTGGTCGCAAAGAACTGTTGAGCCTGGCGCGCGAATTCAAGCGCGCGCTTCGCATCACCGGCGACCAAGGCAGTCTCAGCGAGCGCCAACTGGAGTCGGGCGGTCAGTAACGGATCGCCCAGCGGCGACGCCGTGTCGAGAGCTTGTTGACATAACGCGGCGCCCCCGGCCGCGCGTCCGGCGAGTGCCTGTGAAAGTCCGATGACCCCATTGGCTTCTGCGGCGATCGATTTGTCCTCTCCTCCGGCTAAGTCCAACGCCTTTTTGGCCTCGGTTCCGGCTTCCGCAAAGTTGCGATTGTTGATGGCTATCTCGGCCTCGACCAACGCAATACCTGCCTGCAACCCCGTGAGCGAAGCGGATTTTTGATTCGCAATTGCGGATGCCTCTTCGAGCGCTTTACGCGACTCGTCATAGTTGCCGAGCTTCCAACGCGCGGCCCCGAGATTCATCAATGCATAGCCTTCGTAAAGTTGATTGCCTAATGATTGGTACAAGGCGCGACCTTGTTCGAAATGTTGAAGCGCCTCTGCATAATGCTCCTGGATCATCAGCACACTGGCAATGCTTCCGTGCGAATAGGCGATCTGGGACTGGTCGTTCGATTGCTCAGCCAGTTTTAGCTGATCCTGGAATGATTGCAATGCACCTTGATAGTCTCCTTTTTGTTTTAGCGCCCGGCCGCGCAAGAGCAATGCCTGCGAGGTTTCCGTGCGATAGCCGCCGGGCTGATAAAAGGCAAGCGCTTGATCGATAAAGGTAAGTCCGCGATCAGCTTCAAACCGCTGGATGTAGAGGCTGCCGAGTGATAATCGGGCCCGCGCTTCGTTTTGTTTTCCGCCGTAACGCTGGGCAGCCTCGAGACCTTGTTGGAAATACTGCTCACCTGCGCTGTAATTTCCGCGGCTGAAGTAAACGTTTCCGATTTCGATATTGCCGCGCGCGATCATGCTTTCCATTTGATTTGATTGCGCAATCTGGACCGCTTCACGCGCGTATTGCTGCGCTTGTTCCGCCTGACCCTGCTTGATGGCAACGCTGCTGAGTTGAAACAGAATTCTAATCTGCTGAAAAGTATTGTTGACGACTTGCGCCATTTGCCGCGCCTGTTCCAATTGCTTCCCTGCGTCACTGAGGTTACCGGCAACGTCGTTAAGTACCGCTCCCCGCGCCAACGCCACCTCAGCTCGTCCTTCTATGTTTCCCAGCGCTTGATAAATTGTGTCTGCATTATCGAAAGCAGAGTTAGCTTCAGGCAATTTGCGCCGGCGCCCTTGCAGCACACCCAGCCGCAGATATGCAGTCGCGTTTTGCGAATCCTTCTGCGCGGCCGTGGTATAGCTTTCAATCGCTTTATCCGATTGGTTGTTTCGTTCGTAGGCGCGGCCGAGGTCTACGTAAACGTATGGTTGGTTAGATTGCAGCTTTGCAATCTCAGCATAGGCAGAAACGGCCTTGGCAAAATCCCTTCGAACCGTTGCGGTGATGGCGTCGAGATATAGCGCGTCAACCGCCGTAAATAGCGCCCGATTGGGCGAGAGTTCCCCGGCCTTCAGCAAATCATCCTTTGCCCGGTCGCTGTAATCCAGCTCCATCCATGCTTCCGCTCGACGCGCATACGCCAGCGCGAATTGGTCGTCGCTGGCGATAGCCAGGGTAAGTGCCTTGCTCGCTTGAAAAAACGCACCGGCGCGCAAAGCGTTTTCGCCGGCCTGATACAGCCGCAATGCTTCCGGGTTGGGTTGGTGCGGGCGCGCGCGGGCGAAGTACCAGATACCAACAGCCAATGCGAGGACAACAAAGACTGCCAAAGCAACATACCCGACCGGCAAACGCGGACGCCGGAAAATATCCGAGAAAGTGGCAAGCGTACCGGACGGGCGATGTGCAGCGGTGGACGGTATCAGGCGCGTGACGGTTTTCGTCGCGTCAGTCTGAAGATTCATTTCCACACGCTCAAGTGCGGTGATGATTTCTTCGGCAGTTTGAAATCGTGCGTCAGGACTTTTCGCCAGGCACTTCAACGTGACGCGATCGAGTTCTTTGGGAATACCAGGATTGAGCTTCGAAGGCCGGGGCGGATCGTCTCGCAATACCTTTGCGCAGATGTCGGCGGTGCTCTTGCCGTAGAACGGCGGCTTGCCGGCAATGCATTCATAAAGCAGACCGCCGAGCGAAAACAGATCGCTGCGCGCATCCACTTCGTTTCCCATCGCTTGCTCAGGTGACAGGTAAAGTGGTGTCCCGACAATAACGCCTGAGCGCGTCTGGTTTGTCAGCAGCGTTTGCTGCTCCGGGTCACTCGCGTCGACCTCAGTCGAGGCAATCTGTTTCGCCAAACCAAAGTCCAGGACTTTGACATTGCCGCGTTCGTTAATAGCGACGTTTGTGGGTTTGATGTCGCGATGAATTATCCGTTGGTGATGAGCTTCCGCCAGAGCTTCGCACACTTGCTTGATGATATGAATGCTGCGGCCTACGGTCAGCTTCTCCTTGTGCATCAAGTCGCTCAGGGTCTCGCCTTTGATCAATTCCATGACGATGTAAGGATCGCCTTCTTCGGTCTCGCCATAGTCATAAATCGCTGCGATGTGCGGATGTGAAAGTGCGGAGACCGCGCGTGCTTCGCGTAGGAACCGGGCCCGGAAGTGTTGTTTGTCGCTGCCCCGCGCAGTGAGCGTTTTGAAAGCGACGCGCCGGCCCAGGTGGGTGTCTTCGGCGACGTACACAATGCCCATCCCGCCCTCTCCGAGCTTCTCAACGATCCGGTAATGCGAGATGGTACGACCGATCATTGGGGCGAAATCCAAACGAATTCAAAAGCGGAACCCTAGATTAAAATTGACCGTCAGGGCGACGTTTGCTTGCGAATGGAGCAGCGCGCATTGTCCCCCGAACCGTTTGCGGATTCAAGAGAAAAAGAATAACGACAGTGAAATCACGGAAGGGTGTTCGCCTAAACTGGCTTTAAGAATTCGCGATCTCAGACTTCAAATTGAGTGTCTTGATCAAACGATGAAGATTGTTTGGATGAATCCCAAGCGTCTTTGCGGCTTCGGTGTAGTTACCTTTCGTCTCTCGCAAGGCATTCACGATCAGAAGTTTTTTGGCTTCGGCGATCCCCTGATGGTATTGCTTCGCAGTTGCAGTGGGCGTCGCGGATTCGACCAGCCTTTCCGGCAAATCATCAACCCCGATTAAATCCGAGGAGCCGAGCACCACAGCGCGCTCGATTGCGTTTTCAAGCTCGCGAACATTTCCGGGCCAATCGTACTCTTGCAACGCGTGTCGTGCCTCTTCCGAAATGCCGCCCACTTTGCGTTTGCACTTCTTGCTGTAAACAGAGACAAAATAACTTGCGAGCAGCGAAATGTCCTCACGACGATCGCACAACGCCGGCATGACGATCGAAACGACGTTGAGACGGTAATAAAGATCGCTGCGGAACTTCCCTGACTCAATGGCTGAGTTCAGATCCTGATTTGTAGCGGTGATGATGCGCACATCGATCTTGATGGGTCGCGTGCCGCCGACGCGCTCGAACTCTCGTTCCTGCAAGACGCGCAAAAGCTTTGCCTGCATCAGCGGACTTAGCTCGGCAATTTCGTCGAGAAAGAGCGTGCCGCCCTCCGCGACTTCGAGCTTGCCCCGTTTTTGCGCGATGGCGCCGGTGAAAGCTCCTTTTTCATGTCCGAACAATTCGCTTTCGATCAGCGTCTCGGTCAGCGTGGCGCAGTTGATGGCGACGAATGGCTTGGTGGCGCGGCGGCTGTTTACGTGAATGGCGCGCGCGGCTAACTCTTTGCCCGTGCCACTCTCGCCGCGAATCAAAACAGTCGAGTCAGCGGGCGCGACCTTGGCGATAAATTTCAGCACGCGATTCAAAGCCTCGCTCTGACCGACTAATTGATGAGTGATGTTTAGTTCGTTTCGCAGCCGCTGATTTTCCGACTCGAGCGACGCCACTTGTCGCGCATTTGCAAATGCCATGGCCGCAATCCCGGCGATCGCCGTCAGCAACTGGAGGTCATCTTCATCGAATCGCGCCGACGTATCGCTCGTGTCCAGATAAATCACGCCGAGCGTTTCCTTCAGAACAATCATCGGCACGCACAACACCGAACACACGTTAGCTTCGGCAAGACTGGCGCGTGCGCCCAAAGAGTCGCTGGCAAATAAGTCATTGCTTAACAGCGCCACACCTTCCCGCAAAACTTGTTGCGTGATGGTGCGGCTCGGCTT
>DATNEI010000038.1:0-6818 GCA_035606795.1 Pyrinomonadaceae bacterium | reverse complement strand
TGTAGCGATCACGGTTCCGGTGATGGCGCGAATATGGGTCATGCTGGTAATAGTGCAGCGGATACCAGCAGACGTCATTGCTGCCGAATATTATGCTGAATGCGACCAGTGCGGGCCGCCACCAACTGCGATGCCGGTAATACTGACTGCGCGGACACCATGCCCAATAGTTGTTGTAGTAAACCCAACGGCCGTAGTGATACGGAGCCCAACCCCACGGCTCCTGGCCCACCCAGGTCCAACCATAAGGTGGAATCCAGGCCCAATACCCATAACGATATGGAGCCCAATTGTCGTAACCGTTGATTGCGCTGGGGTGCGGATGCCAGATCCAGCCATAGTCTTTGGTGTAAGCCCAGTCGCCGAAGGCATCCAGGTCTTCGCCACCCCAAACATAACCATCGTAATACTGAGTGTCGTAACGCAGTCGCTCCGCCAGGTAACGCTCGCGTTCCTGCACCCAGTAGTCCCAGGGATCAGCAGCGTCGGAAGAGTTCGAGGCGACAAATTGCCAATCACCCGCGTCGTCGCCTTCGACGACAAGCTCGGCGGTGCGCCCATCGCGCAGCTCAAATCCGGAGGTCTCCGAATAGATGCGTGCCCGGCCGCCGTCGCGCGCGCTCAGACGCACACGCCCATCGCGCGACACATCGACCCGGTAAAGTCCTTTTTTCTCGGCGGCAAGGGTGGTCTTCGGCGCGTCAATTTCAAAGTACTCATGATCGCGATCAAACTTTGCCAGCCGTAACGAAGCCGTGCCTTCGCTAACGCTGAACGCGACGCCTTCATCTCGCAGCGTGGCTATTCTCAAAACTGATCCGGGGCCAAGCCGCACGAAGTTACGCGCATCGATCTGGATCTCAACGCGCGAGTCGCGATCGGTTGAAATGGCATCGCCTTCAACCAGCGGCGTGTTCAGCCGGGCGCGCTCCCACTCAGTGCTGCCGTTGCGTTTGAGACTAACCTGGCCGCTGATCAAGCTGATGCGCACTACCCGCGCGGTGACGTCGTACTCATCGCCTTCATCCGCGTCATCGGCAGCACGCGCAATTATTGTGGTGCTTAAAAGTGTCACTAAGAGAAGAAGAATCGTGGAAGAGACAGCTCGGCCAGGATTCCATATCGAACGCCGGGTAGAACGCATGGCTACGCTCCTTTGTTATTCAATTGTTTTTCGTTACCGTCAGACGCGCGCTGATGACTCAGGAGAGCTTCAGGAGTGCGCGTTGGCGAAGCGCTAAGCGTCCCGAGCTGTGCGAAGACAGACAATCGCGGTCTGTCGCTTTGCAGGAAAGGCTTTCGGAGTCTGTCACTGCTTCGAGGAGACTTAGCTTGCTGGCCACGGCAAGAGCAAGGCGCATGCCCACAGGTATCTATTTTGGAAAGGGTTGGGCCATGGTATGGATTAACCTGGGCTCAAAATAGTTCTCAATGAGGCTTGAGGTTTCTCAAGGCGCGGTGGCAGAAGTATTAGACGGCTGATGCGCTGCGCACTCTCGACGGAAGCGAACGCGTCAAGCTCCAGATGAGCCGAATGTTTATGGATGCGAGACGTCAAAAAAAGACCAGAGCTCCAAAGGAGCAAAATGTTCTTAGTCAAGATTCGTCTCGGCAGGATTTCGTTCCTTCGGAACGAAGAAAAAACTTCTGGCGGCTCCAACTATAAACATCTCGTCCCTCCGGGACTCACCGCTTACCAGTTTCTTTCGTTAATTGACACAAGACCTGAATCCGGCCGAATAACTTTGCCCGAGAACGTGCAGGATTGGCACTATATGGTGCGCACAGGTTCGCGATTAGTATTCGTGTTGAATCCGAATCCGCGAGTATCCGCGTTAATCCGCGGCTAATGTTCCGGTCAAATGCCACGCAATGTCGAACAACAACCCCCAGTTTGATGTAATCGTGATCGGTGCCGGTATCAACGGCGCCGGCATCGCGCGCGACGCCGCGATGCGCGGACTAAAGGTGCTCCTGCTCGACAAGGGGGACATTGGCGGCGGGACGTCCAGTTGGTCGACGCGTCTGATCCATGGCGGCTTGCGTTACCTCGAGCACGGCGAGTTCCGGCTGGTGCGCGAGTCGCTCCGCGAAAGATCGTGCCTTTTGAATATTTGCCCGCACCTCGTGCGGCCCCTTCCGCTGCTGGTGCCCGTGTATGAAAAAGCACGGCGGGGTTGGTGGACAATTCGTGCTGGCATGATTGCCTACGATGTCCTTTCGTTTAATAAATCCCTGTCCGATAAATCCTTGCCTGGACATCGCATGCTCTCCACCGCTGAGACTTTGCAACAAGCCCCGGCGCTCAATCGTGACGGCTTGCGCGGCGCCGCATTTTACTTTGACGCGCAGGTTGAATTTGCCGAGCGACTAGTGCTTGAGAATGTGCTGTCTGCTGTCGCGCACGGCGCAACAGTGCTGACGTACACGCGCGTAGAAAAACTAATTATCGAAAACGGCGCAGTGCGCGGGGTTGAGTTCACTCGTAGCTCTTCGGATGTCGCGCGACAGACAGCTCATGCAGCCATCGTGATTAACGCTGCCGGGCCATGGATCGATCAAGTGCTTACTGAGAGCAATGCCGGCGGCCCACGACTAATCGGCGGCACCAAGGGAAGCCATCTTGTCGTAGCTCCATTTCCCGGCGCTCCGGCAACGGCAATCTATGTCGAAGCTGAAACTGACGGCCGGCCTTTCTTCATCATTCCCTGGAACGGCAAATATCTGATAGGCACCACAGACATCCGCTACGAAGGTGACCTTGATGACATCCAGATCTCGGACGACGAGATCGACTACTTGCTGCGCGAAACCAATCGCGTTATCCCGATAGCGAGGCTCACTAGAGAACAAATCCTTTATACCTACTCTGGCGTGCGGCCTTTGGCGTTCACCGGTGACAAAGACGCTCAAGCCATCACCCGACGACATTTCATCCGCGCCCATCCCAACCTGCGAGGTTTGTTCTCTATCGTTGGCGGCAAGCTGACGACCTATCGCAGTCTCGCGGAGCAAACCGTCGACCTTGTTCTGCAGCAGCTGCCTTCTCACTCCGACTTTTTGAAATGCGCCACTAGTTGCGATCCGCTCCCCGGCGCTGCCACCGCCGACTTCGAAAGCTTCGGCACAAACTTCAAACAACATTCAAGTCTTCCTGACGCAACTAACGATCGCTTATTACGAATTTATGGTACGCGCGTTTCTTTGCTTCTCGACTTAATCGCTGAAGATCCATCACTCGCTAAAGTATTTGACTCTGAAACCGGCGCACTCTCAGCAGAAGTCGTTTTCGCATTTGCACACGAGTTTGCAACAACCCTCGCCGACTGCTTGTTGCGCCGCACGATGGTTGGTTTGAATTCGTCGCGTGGATTGGCGGCAGTTGAGGCTGCGGGAGCAATTGTACGGAAATATCTCGGCTGGACTGAGCCGCGTTTGGACCTAAAGATTGTCGCTTACCGCCAGGAAGTACTCAGTTTTGACGGTCGTAAGGCCTGACTCATTTCAAACTAGACCCTCAATTTAGTGCTGTTTCATCTGAACTGGTACCCATTTGGTAGTGGGTCAGTTTGAAAGGTTTACTCCGGTTCTCGAACTTTGCCGAAGCGTAGACGAATCGCTAAGACGAAATCAGAACTGGGAGCGCGGCGACCAGCCCTACACTCAAGAGCCAAACATCTAAAGAAAAGTGCGGTTTCAAATGAAGACTATCAACGTTGAGTCTTTGGCTGGTCGCTGCGCTCCCAGTTCTGATTTTGTCTCTAATCGTTGGCTGGCAATCCAAACTGACGCACCACCACTCATTTTCATATCTGGACTTCTTTCTTGCATCACTGTTAAAGTAGATACAGCTCGCCGTTCCCCAATTCGGCGGGCGATTACGTTAATAAAGCTCGGGTTTTGTACCGCGCCGCAGTTCCCCCGGACACTCGGTCGCCTCAATCCTGATTCATTGAAATCCACAAAGCGAACAGGCATTTTAAGTCAGTCGCTTAATCAACCGACGCTGCCTGAGAAGAGCCTCGCAGCGAGAGTTTTTGGAGTATTCGCATGCCTTCCCCCGTTAGAAAAATCATTTCCAACTCCCCCAAAATCACCCTAATCCTGGCTACCGTCGGCGCCGCAGCGCTGCTCATCGTGACCGCCGTCGTCGTCTACCAAAGCCGCGTGCCTCGTGTAACCAGAATCAACTATTCTGAGCTTTACCAGATTGCTGAGACCGGTTCAGCCGCTGCGCTCACCATTGAGACCGACACGCTCATAGTTCGAAGTAAGCAGGGCGTGTCGCTTCAGGCTACGGTCACGAGTGATGCAATCAGGCAGGGACTGGTTGAACAGTTTCGTAAAAACAATGTTCCGATTGAGTTTCGACCAGTCGAAGCCAGTTGGACGGCGACGGCGCTGACCTGGGGTGTGCCGCTGACGCTTGTTCTGCTGTTTGGACTGATTGGCTGGCGCGTGCATGCAAACATGGGCGGAGGCGTTGGTAGTTTCAAGCTAAAGGATCACGGTGGAAAACAGAACGTTTCATTTGCCGACGTTGCCGGCGTAGACGAAGCCACCCTGGAATTAAGTGAGACTATAGATTTCCTGCGCGACCCGGCGCGCTTTGGCCGGCTTGGTGGTCGGGTCCCAAGAGGTATTTTGCTGTATGGCCCACCGGGGACAGGCAAGACGCTCCTGGCCCGTGCCGTCGCCGGTGAAGCAGGCGTGCCTTTTCTGCTGGCTTCAGGTTCAAGTTTTCAGGAAAAATTTGCGGGCGTGGGAGCAGCACGTGTTCGCCGGCTCTTCGCCCAGGGCAAGAAGCTTTCGCCTTGCATTATTTTCATTGATGAGATTGACGCGTTGGGGCGACAGCGCGGCCGTGGTAACGACTCGGCAAGCGCCGATCAGGATCAAACGCTCAATCAGTTGCTGATTGAAATGGACGGGTTTGATCAAAGCTCAGCTGTCGTAGTCATCGGATCTACAAATCGTCCCGACGTGCTAGATCGCGCGCTGACGCGACCTGGCCGTTTCGATCGGGAGATCGCGGTCAACCTTCCTGACGTAAGAGGGCGCGATGCAATACTCAGAGTGCATGCTCGCAGAATGGAACTCGACTCCGAGCTCGATCTCAACTGGGTAGCTCGTGGCACACCGGGATTCTCGGGAGCGGACCTCGCAAATCTTTTGAACGAAGCCGCGATTTCGGCCACCCGCGACAATTCAGAGTCTGTGGGCCGCCCACATATTGAATACGCTCGCGATCGAATCCTGATGGGAGCGGAACGTCACGGTTTCATGATCCACGAAGACGAGCGTTATGCAACGGCAGTCCACGAGGCCGGCCACGTTGCCGTGGGATTGGCTGTAAAGAACGGCGATCCGATTCACAAGGTATCCATTCTTCCGCGCGGACGCGCGCTGGGCGTAACCCAATCCCTGCCGGAGCGCGATCGCCTGATGAAGAAACGCGAATATCTCGAGGATCAAATCGCAATACTGTTGGGAGGACGTGCGGCAGAACAGGTTCTGCTCGCAACCATGACCGCCGGCGCGTCAAACGACATTCAACGAGCAGTTGAAATCGCGCGCAGCATGGTCAGTGAGTTTGGCATGAGTCCTCTGGGTCCAATCTATCTCGGCGATCCGCGGTCGGAGCCGCTCAGCCAGAGCCTGCTCGATCGAGTTGAGGAAGCCGTCAACAACATCATCAACGCCCAACTCGCCCGCGCCTGCGAAGTGGTGACCGGCGAGAAGGAAGCGATTGCGCGTTTGGTGGAATTGCTACTGGAACACGACACTGTGGAAGCCGACGGTATTGAGCAGTGCTTTGCAGGACAGGATTCGAGCAAACTTGATCCGACGTCTTTAACGCCCCAGGCATCGGCGCCAATGCCGCAACCGGTTATGGTCTAGATGGACCGAGCTAAGCAGTCGTGAAGTAAGGCCGGTTGAAGTCTGCTCGCTGGATAGCATCAACGATAGCGAATGCCCGCTTGCGGACCAGGCTTCATTCGAGTAAGCCACTGGTAAATCCACAGCTCCGGCATTGCCGCTTTCTTCCGCCCAGATGGATCCCGAAACTTGCTCACACCTGAGCAGGTAGTGCTCGATGCCCGTAATTACACTGCGCCAGTAGCCACCATAGAGGGTTTTGTAAACCACTCCGCCCACTTCTACATACACGCTGGCGCCGTGAATGATTTTGTAATTTACTTTGCCCAGCAGCTCCAGGCACTTGGTCTGCTCTCGCGCATCCGGACGAAACTTTATTTCGTCGTCAGCGGACCGCTCACCTCGCCATGATTCGGGTTCGTATTGACCTAACTGCTGCCAAGGCTTTTTGTGGTTCATGTCACCGGCCCTCGACCGCGCCGACTTATGAGCTTGTTGAGAGTCCGCCGCACATCCTGTCGGACAACTCTGAGTTGTTATGGGTTCCGCAGCGATATCATAGTACCAGTATCAACCTTGTCAATTTAAAACTTGCAAGGTAGTTACTAAGAACAAAAAACCGAAAATCCGTACTTATTCAACTTGCTGCGGCGACCTCTATTGACACCGTGGCTTCAGCCCGCGTGGCCACACCGCTCTATACTTGCCGCCTGGGGCGTTGCCCCGGGCTATTTCATTTCGCGCCTTTGGCGCTTCCAAACGATTGGCTTGTTTTACGCTCTTTGACGGTCTAGGATTCGTCCCATGTCACGCACAGTCACTCGTCGCGAGTTTGTCAGCTCCGCATTAGCCGGCGCTGTTGTCGCCGCCGCATCGCCAACCGGACTTTCTCGAAAGCAAACAAGTCGACCCAACATCCTGTTCATCCTCGCCGACGA
>DATNEI010000033.1:0-3874 GCA_035606795.1 Pyrinomonadaceae bacterium | reverse complement strand
CGCGACGCGCTTGGCCAGCTTCGCCGCGAGGACGTTCATGTCGTACGCCTTGTCGGCGATACCGTACTCTGCGAAGTCCACGGGCGTGCCGTTGAACGAATTCGTCTCGACCACGTCGCAGCCGACGTCGAGAAAACCCGCGTGCACCTTCTCGACGGCGTCCGGTCTTGTAACGAGGAGGTTCTCGTTGCAGCCTTCGAAGCGGGGTCCACCAAAGTCGTCGAGCGACAGGTTCTGGACCTGAAGGTTGGTGCCCATTGCGCCGTCGAAGACGACGATACGTTCTTTCAGAGTTTCGAGAAGGTTCGGCATAAGCAATAACAAAGGCCCCGCGCCTAACAACGCGGAGCCTCAAAAACTTTTTCACCGAGCTGTTTAGCGGATTATTTTATGTGGCCGCAAGTCGCTTTAACTCACCACGCCAAATTGTCAAAGCTCATTGAACCATATCTTGTCTGTCCTGTAAATCCGGGAATCCTGTGGAAGGATTTACTCGATTGACCAAAGTTCGGTGAGGTTCAATGTGAAGCGTGGCGGTATTCGATTGTGAGACATTCCAAACTCTCCTAATGCTTCCGCCCGAAAGTGTTACTCCCGACGCTTCGCGGTCCGTTGCGTTATCACCACAGTTCGGTGAGATTCAGTGTGAAACCGGGAAGAAGAGGATCAGCAGAAACCGTTTCAGGATTATTCAGCGTAACGACTTCGTGATCGGGACGATACACATACACTTGTCGCTTCACGGGGTCGATCAACCAGCCCAAATATGTGCCGTTCTCGATGTATTCGAACATCTTGAGATAAAGCGGCGTAAGATTGTCACTCGGGGAACGAAGCTCAACGACAAAGTCTGGACAAATAGGAGCAAATTTCTTTTTTTGCTGTTCTGTTAGACTGTCCCACCTTTCGCTTTTAATCCATGCCACATCAGGCGACCGAATAGCACCGTTCGGCAATGTGAATCCCGCGTTAGAGTTAAAACAGACACCGGCGCCAAGCTGACTGAACCACGCTGCGAGTTGAGATGTGAGGTTAAAATTGAGTCTTCCTGTTTCTGAGCCCGTCGGCGGCATGACAATTAATTCTCCGGTTGAGGTGAGTTCAAGCCGCAGTTTTCTGTACTTGCGAGAGAGTTGTTCGAACTGTTTCTGCGTTACGGGTTGGGCAACATCAATCAGATCCAGCCCAACGTACGCGTCGTCCTGAAGTTGTGTGAGATTGCGGGCCATTCATAGCTCCTAATCGTGTGACGATGCTAGCATTCGCCAGCCTCTGCTACAACGGCTATTCTTTGTCGAATCTGGCTATTGTTTGTCGAAAACGGCTGTTTACGATTAACATCCCTACATGCGACGCGCCATCTACCCCGGTTCGTTCGATCCAGTCACTAACGGTCACCTGGACATCATCGAGCGCGGCTGCAAACTCTTTGACGAGATCATCATCGGCATTCTCGTAAACCCTGAAAAGCAGCCTTTTTTCACGGTCGAAGAACGCCTCGAGATGCTTGGGGAAGTCGTAACCGACATCTCTCATGGAAAGTGTGACGTGCGCGTCGATTCGTTCAGCGGATTGCTCGTGAACTACGCCGTGGCCCAACAAGCAGACGTGATCGTGCGCGGCATCCGCGCCATTTCCGACTACGAGTACGAACTTCAAATGGCGCTCATGAACCGGCGCCTCGAGCCCGGCATTGAAACCGTCTTCATGATGCCGGCCGAAACTTACTCATACGTCAGCTCGCGTCTGGTCAAAGAGGTCTTTCAACTCGGCGGCGCCATCACCGGCCTCGTGCCGCCGATCATCGAACGACGCATGAAAGAAAAATTGAACTCCAAATGAAAACCCGGCCAGTTATGTCATCATCGTTTCCTGTTTCTGAAAACGTCGCTCTCATGCAGTCGTCGGCCACCCTGGCTGCGATGCAGGCCGCTGAAAACCTGCGAGCCGCGGGTGTCGACGTTTGCGACTTCGGCCCCGGCGAACCGGACTTCGACACGCCCGAAAACATCAAACAAGCAGCGGAGCGGGCCATGCGCGCAGGCCGCACGAAATACACAGCCAACGCCGGCATTCGCGAACTCCAACGCGCCATTATTGATTTCTACCGGAAAGACTTCGCCGCTGAGTACGAGGTTGGTGAGGTGATGGCGACGGCGGGCGGCAAGCAAGCGATCTTCAATGCCTGTGTGACTCTGTTGAATCCCGGCGATGAAGTGCTGATTCCAAAACCTTACTGGGTCACGTTTCCGGAGATCGCAGTTTTCGCGCGCGCAACACCGGTGTTCATCGAAACTGAAGAGACTGACTTCGTGCTCACTGCGGAGCAAGTCGAACGCGCGATCACACCAAAGACAAAGCTGCTGATTCTAAACTCGCCGTCGAATCCGTCAGGACGTGTGCTGCCGCCGTCAGAGTTTCGCCGCGTCATGGAACTGACAAGCGAACGTGGGATTTACGTCGTCTCTGACGAGTGTTACCTGCGGTTTGTTTATTCGCCGGGTGAAGTTTTTAGCGCAGCAAGTCTGCCGCCCGAACTCAGATCGCGCTTGTGTATCGCGGGATCGTTTTCGAAGACTTACGCAATGACCGGTTGGCGTGTGGGATATGCGCTCGCGCCCGCTGCCTGGATCAAGGCGATGTTGAAAGTGCAGGGTCACTCAACGTCGAACACCAACTCGATGGCGCAGTGGGCCGCAGTCGAAGCGCTCACGGGACCACAGGAATCCGTCGGCACCATGCTCGCGGAATACACGAAGCGCCGTGCGTGGCTGCTGGATGCGTTGCGAGAGATTCCGGGATTCTCCTGCAGTGAACCTGAAGGTGCGTTCTATGCTTTTCCGGACGTGCGCGGCTGTTTGAAGAAGGATTTGAAGACTTCGGGCGACTTCGCGCAGCGACTACTTGAGGAAGAGCACACGGTCGTCACTGATGGAGCGGGATTCGGGGCGGAAGGATTTATTCGGATTTCTTACGCGACCTCGATGGAGCAGATCCGAAAAGGGATTGAGCGCATCCACCGCTTCGCCCAAAGACACTTTTAGCCGCGGATTTCTTGCCTAAACGCCGATCTGCGTTCATCTGCGTCAATCCGCGGCTAAATTCTTAATAAAGATTAAAGTTGTATTCGAGCTGCATCCACATCGAAACCTGATGTCCGTCCTTCGTCGCTGGCACGAACTTAATCTGTTTCGCTGCTGCAATCGCCCTCTCAGTTAACCCATACGGCAGACCCGAAACGGTCCTGATGTTCTGTACGCTGCCGTTTGACGCAAACACAACCTTCAGCACAACCGTACCCGTAATCTGGTTCTTGCGCGCGTCTTCAGTGTACTGCGGCTCGGGCTTCGAGATCAGACGTGCTTTCGTCGTGACGTCTTTACCAGTGAAGATCCTGGAATAGTCACCGCCGCCACCGCCGCCTGGTCCACCGCCACCTGCATTGAAGTCACCGCCACCGACGTTTCCGCCGCGGCCTGGCCCAAACCCATTACCTTCACCCGGTCCAATACCGGTGCCGTCTCCACTGCCGATACCATTTCCCTTGCCTGTACCAGACGACGGGTCAGTACTCTTCGACTTAGGATCGCCGTACGGCAACACTCTCGCGTCGGGTGGGATCAACATCGGATCCGCATTCAACGTAGCCGCCACTGGTAACGCAGGATTATTGATCTTTGGTGGCTTCGGATCAGGCGGAATGATCTGCGGCACATCGAGGGAAACCTGAGGCGTCTTACCAAACGATGCCGGCTTTGCTTCTTCACGTCCGCCGCCGCCGCCACCGCCCGGTCTTTCCTGCTTCGGCTTACTGCCGCCGCCGCTGCCCTTATTCAAACCAGCCGGACCCGGATCAGGTGTCGGCTGCTCATTG